>DASVHS010000395.1:0-11677 GCA_036382495.1 Thermoanaerobaculia bacterium
ACGTTCGGCAGATCGCGTTTGTTGTACTGAAACACGATCGCGACTTTGTCGGGGTCGAGACGATTGATTCGCAAATTCGTCTTGAGGTTTTCGAAACTGTCGACGTTCGCTGCGCGCATGTTGTTCTGAGAGTCGGCCACAAACACGACGCCGTCCGCGCCACGCAGCACGAGCTTGCGCGTCGCGTCATAGAAGACCTGTCCGGGAACGGTGTAGAGCTGGACGCGGACCTTCTGCCCGCCGACGGTGCCGAGCTCCATCGGCATGAAGTCGAAGAAGAGCGTGCGGTCTGTCTCCGTCGACATCGAGATCATCTTTCCCTTGTTCTCGAGCTTCGGATTTCCGTAGATTTTTTCGAGGTTCGTGGTCTTTCCGCAGAGGCCGGGCCCGTAATAGACGAGCTTGACCGTAACCTCATTGATGGCTTTGTTGATCAGGACCATGACCGCCTCCGCAGACGGGCACCATGGTAAGTCATTCCGGAGGACCGGAGAGGGGCTCGGAATGCGCCCACGTGATAACCTAGTTTGCCGTTCCATGTCGCGAAAAGAGCTCCTCGAGCGTGTCTGCTCGGAACAGATCATCGGTGTCGTGCGTGAGGACAGTGCCATCGCCGCTCGAGCCGTCGCCGACGCCTATGCACGCAACGGCATCGGCATCATCGAGATCACACTGACGACGCCCGAGGCGTTCGACATCATCGCCACCGTCGCGCAGAAATATGCGGGAGACGACATCGTCGTCGCCGCCGGAACGGTGCGAAGCTCGAATGATGCGGCGATGGCGCGGCGCGCCGGTGCGCAGGCGATCGTCTCGCCGCACACCGATGTCCGCGTCATCGAGTACGCGGTTGAAAACGATCTCCTCTCCATCGCCGGAGCGGGAACGGCGACCGAGATCATCCGCGCGTGGGAAGCCGGCTCCGACATCGTCAAGGTCTATCCCGCGCAATTTCTCGGCGGCCCCGATTTCATCCGCACGATCCGCGGCCCGATCCGCGATGTGCCGATGCTGGCGGGAGGTCCGGTGCCTCTCGACATGATCGACGCCTACCTCGACGCCGGCTGCGTCGCCGTCAACCTCGGACCCTCGCTCGCGGTTCCCGATCTCGTTAAGTCGCAGCAGTGGGAAGAGATCGGCCGCCGCGTCATGCTCGCCACCTCAATCGTTCAATCGCGCAAGGACATTCAGACCGACACGTACGTGCACTGACGCGATGCCCATCGTTCTGATCCTCGCCGCACTCCTGACCGCATTTCCATCGAACAGCAAGACGTCGTGGATGACGCCGCAGTCGTTCCACCTCACGATCGGAATGACGCGCGCGGACGCGGAAAAGGCGCTGCTCGATTCGGGATGGTCCCTGAAGCCGGGCAAGGACAAGAACCAGATCGTCATCGATTACACCGATGACAAGTCGATGACGCTTCAGTTCGGACGTGATCGTCTTCGTTCGGTGCGCTTCGAGCTCTTCGCGCTGCTCCCCGAGATACGCGCCGCCTTTGCCGAACAGAAGTCTCTTTTGAAAAAGGAGCTCGGCGATCCGAAGCGTTTGAAATCCCAGTCGCTCGTTGTCTATGACGACCGGCTGCCGAACGTGATGGTCGTGCTCTCAGCCGATCCAAAATCGGATTACGGAAAAAGGGGATTCGGGTATCTGGCTGTGCGGTACTACGACCCGGTGTGGGAGCCTGCTACTGCGCAGCCCCGCCGCCAGCCGAGCTGACGACGTCCGTCGCGGTCGTGCCGCGCACGTAACGCTCAGTCTTGCCGTCGTACACGAACACGCCTTCGCCCACGGTGCCGACATAAAACCGATCGCTGTTCGGATCCGGAGCGATCGTCGTGACCTCGGTGTTCAGCGACGGGAGAACGAGTTGCAGCCAGTCCGACTGATCCGGCGTTCCGACGAGAATCTCGCGTTGCTGGCGTGACGTCAGGAACAGGACATGGTCGGTGCTGCGCGTCGAACCATAGACGGATGCGTATTGCGCGTTCGGCGCTTCCGACGGAACCCATTGCCCATCTGCATTCACCCAACCAGCCTTGACTCCCTGCGCGCCGGCGACGAACACATACTCGATCCCCGCGACCGTGCGGATCGCAATCGTCTTACCGGTCGACGGCGCGTTGACAATGGTCGCCCAGGTGTCGCCGTCGAACACGCTGATTCCTGACCCGTTCAACGCGAACAGCGCACGTTTGCCGGCGAGGTCGCCGAGCGCGATGTCGACTGTGCGGCTGTCAGCGCCGGCGAGCCGGTACCAGGTCTTGCCGCCGTCACGTGTCGTGAAGACGCCTTCCGACGTCGCGGCGAACGACCGCGTGCGATTGAAACGCAGGATCTTGTTGACGCGCAGCGGCGTATTCGCGGGCGCTGCCTGCGTCCACTCGGCTGCATCGTTGCTCCAGAAGAATCCTTTTTCTGTGCCGGCCATGTACTTCACTTCGGCGTTCTTCTCGGCAGCAACCGTGATCGACAGAACTTCGGGAAGGTGCGTGGTGCTGACGCGCTCCCAGTGCTGGCCTGCATCCTCCGAGCGATAGATCCCCGAGGCAGAGCCGCCGAACGCGACTGATGCGTACACGCGATCCTTCTTGATCGGGTCGGGGACGATCGCCGTGATCCGCAGGTTGTGCAGACCGTCCGAAACGCGCGTGAACGTCTTCGCGCGATCCTGCGACACGTACACGCCGTCGCCTTCGATCCCGACGATCACGCGATCCGGACGCTGCGGGTGAAGGACGATGGAATTCACGACCATCTCTTCGTTGGAGACGGTGTACCAGGTCTTGCCGGTGTCGTCGGATCGATACAGTCCGGCGACCGATCCCGCATAGACGGTGTTCGGATCGCACGGATCGACTTCGACGTCATGAATGCGACGGTTGTTGAATCCGTCGCGATATCTTGTCCACTGATCGCCGCGATTCGTCGTGTTGTAAACCCAGCCGCAGGTCGCGACCCAGATGTTGTCCGGATCGTTCGGATTCACAGAGATGCCGAACATGTCGGTGTCGAGCACCATCCCGTTGTCGATGTGCTTCCAGATTTTCCCGCCGTCGTCGCTGCGCCATCCCTGGCGCCACGTCCCGACGTAGATCGTGTCGCGGTTCCGGGGATCGATCGCCAGCGACTCGACGTTTTCGTGCGGCGAGAGTTTTTCCCATGTGACGCCGCTGTCGATGCTCTTGTAAACGCCGTCGAGACCGCCGGCGAGAACGAAGTCGGCGTCATTCGGATCGATCGCAATCGTGCGAACGGAAACGTCCTCGAGGCCGGTGTCGCGTCGCGTCCACGTCTTTCCCCGATCGTCCGACACGGCGATGACACCGCCGCCCCACAGTCCCCAGCACGCCGCCCAGAGCCGGCCGTTGCGATCGATGACGAGGTTGTCGACGACATAGCCCGGGAACGGGATGCCGTTGCGCGGGTTCGTCCACGTCTTCGCGCCGTCCGTCGACATGTACACCTGTCCGCCGCTGGTGCCGAGGAAGAGGAGATCGGGATCGGTGGGATCGGCGATGAGAGCGCGAACGTCAGCACCGAAGAGTCCGGCACGCCGCCAATCTGCCGCCGCGGGATTGGCCAGGATGACGAGACTGAGAAGAATGAGGAGTTTACGCATTCACGCCCTTGGAGATATTTGTACTATAGCCCGCCAAAGCAAGTTCTATGACACTCGTCTCACCACAGAGCGCAGAGGGCGGAGCGCAGAGCGCAGATGTTTTTCGGGTTCTCCTGCGCTCTGCCCTCCGCGCTCTGCGCTCTGCACTGTTATCCTACGGATCAGATGGAATCTCTTCGCACCTGCGTCTTTCCCTGTGCCGGTTTCGGCACGCGGTTTTTTCCGGCCACGAAGGTCATCCCCAAGGAGATGCTTCCCCTGGTCGACAAGCCCATCCTTCAATACGGAATTGAGGAGGCGCGTGACTCAGGCCTCGACAAGCTGATCATCATCACGTCGAAGGGAAAGGAGTCGATCCTCGATCACTTCGACCGCTCCTCCGGTCTGGAACGTCAGCTCCGAGAACGCGGCAGGAACGATCTGCTGGCGGAGGTCGAAGCGACCGGCAAAATGGTCGACCTGATCTCGATCCGGCAGAAGGACGCCCTCGGACTCGGTCACGCCGTTTTGATGGCGAAGGATGCCGTCGTGAACGAGCCGTTCGCCGTGCTGCTCCCCGACGACGTCATTCTCGCGGACGAGCCGTGCCTCATGCAGATGCGGCACGTGTTCGAAGAAACCGGCCGCCCCGTCGTTGCTCTCATGGAAGTTTCGGCGGCGGAAACGGCGCGCTACGGGATCGTCGCCGGCGAAATGATTGGCAAACGGCGTTTCAAGATCGAGGACATGGTCGAGAAGCCGAAGATCAAGCCGCCGTCGCGTTACGCGATCATCGGCCGCTACATCCTTCCGCCCGACATTTTTCCGATTCTGTCGAAGACCGAGCGCGGCTCGGGTGGCGAGATCCAGCTGACCGACGCGTTGCGCGAGCTCGTGCGACAAGGCGACTTCTACGGATATGTGTTCGAGGGCCGCCGTTACGATGCCGGAGAAAAGCTCGGCTATTTGAAAGCGACGGTCGACTTCGCGCTACACCACCCGGAAATCGGCGACGACTTCCGCGCACATCTGCAGGGCCTTTTTGGAAATGGAAAAGCGACTGGAAATCCTCGACCTGAGCGACGCAGTGCGCGAGATCGTCGGCGAGTGCGAGCTGACCGGTAAGCGAACCCTCTTCGAGCGCAACGGTCGTCCTGTCGCGATCCTCGCTTCCTACGACGAATACGTTGCGCTGCGCGAGACCATCGCCATTGCCGCCGACGCGATCCTTCGCGCGCGCATCGATGCCGCTGACGAAGAGATCCGCCGGGGAGCCATGGTGTTGCCGGAGGAACTTCTTGTGGAATGACCGCCTGCGCATCGCGGAGTCAGTCGAGTCGGACTGGCGGTCGCTCTCGACGGAAGAACAGCAGCTGGTACGGAACGCGCTCGAGACGATCGACGAGGATCCGATCATCGGCGCACCGCTCTTCGAACCGCTCAGGGGACTGTGGAGCTATCGCGCCGGACATCTGCGGATCCTCTATCGGATCATGCCGGAAGCACGCTTCGTCGTCATCCTGTCGATCGGTCGCGCCCAGGAGCTTGCGACGCTCTGATGCGATTCATCCTGTCATCGTCATCGCCGCGCCGGCAGGAGCTGCTGACGTCGATCGGCCTCGATTTCGACGTGGTACCCAGCCACATTCCGGAGGAGCATCAACCCGGCGAAGCACCTGAGGAGTACGTGGCCAGACTCTCCCGGGACAAAGCGAATGCGATCGCGACGAAACACCGATCGCAGTGGGTGATCGCCGCCGACACGACCGTGCTCCTCGGCGACCAGTTGCTCGAGAAACCGGCCGGCAAAGCCGATGCCGTCCGCATGCTCTCGCTCATCGCCGGACAGACTCACATCGTCTACACCGGTGTCACGCTGCAGAACCTCGATCGTCAATATCGCGAGACCCGCGTGGCCGAGTCGGAGGTGCGCATACTTCCGCTTTCTCCGAGCGACGTCGAGTGGTATGTGGCCACCGGCGAGCCGCTCGACAAAGCGGGGGCGTACGCTGTGCAAGGGATCGGAGCGATGTTCATCGAATCCATCCACGGCTCGTACACGAACGTCGTGGGCTTGCCGTTGGCGATGTTGTTTCAGATGATGCGGAAAGTGGGTATCGACCCGTTGAAGGACCAACTATGAGCTCCGCAGCAAAAATCGGCGTTTTCATGCTGATCATCCTGGCGATCCTCGGCTACTTCGTCCTGAAGATCGAGGACATCGACCTCAGTCGCGGCAAGGGCACGCGCCAGGTGAAAGTGATCTTCGACAATGTCGCCGGACTTGATGCGAAATCGGCCGTGCGGGTCGCCGGAGTGCGCAAAGGCAAAGTCACGACGATCCGCCTTCTCGACAACGGAAAGGCCGAAGTGACCCTCGAGATGGACAACGATGTCCCGCTTCACAGCAACGCCACCGCACACGTCGCGAACCTCGGGCTCCTCGGCGAGAAGTACATCGAGCTCGATCCGGGAACACAGAATGCGCCGAGGACGTCGCCGGATGAGACGGTGACGCTGCGCGGGACGCAGCCGGCGTCGATCGATGACGTGACGTCGCAGGTCTCGGCGATTGCCACGGACGTGAAGGCGATCACGGAGTCGCTGCGTCACGCGGTTGGCGGACCGACAGGACAACAACACCTCGAAGAGATCGTCGAGAACGTTCATCAGATCACCGGCGACGTCCGCGCGCTCATCGCCGCGAACCGGCAGAACGTCGACGCGACGGTCGGCAACATGCGAGCGATCACCGCCGATCTGCGCGTCGAGATCCCGAAAATCGCCGCGTCGATCGATCGCGTCGCGAATCAGCTCGGTGGAACGGTCGGCGAGAACCGCGAAGACATCCGCAAGATCGTCGAGAATCTGAAAGTGTTGTCGGCCGATCTGAAGACGACGACCGACAACGCGAACTCGATCACGGGCCAGGTGAAGAGCGGCCAGGGCACCATCGGAAAACTGGTCTACGACGACGAAGCGTACAAGCGACTCAACTCCGCACTCAGCTCTGTCGACAGCGGCGTCACTGAGCTTCGCAACACGCTCGGTCGCGTCGGCAAAATCGGTCTCGACCTCGGGATGAAGTCGGAATACCTCGCGGGCGCGCAGACAAGGATCGACGGAGTCGACTTCAACAGCCGGGCGCGTTCGGCCGTGACCATCAGGCTGGTCCCGAACATGGAGCACAACCGCTTCTACAACATCGAGCTCGCCGACGATCCGACGGGCAAGAAGCGAGTGAAGGACGTCATCGATACGGTTACGGATCCAGCGACCGGAATCAGTCACACGACGCTCACGCACGAGACGCGTTACGACGAGTCGATGCGCATCTCCGCTCAGGCGGGATGGCTCCTCGACAACCTCGGCGTCCGCGTCGGACTGTTCGACAACACCGGCGGCGTCGGCGCCGACTACCAGCTGAACAAGCGGATCAGGATCACCGGCGAGGCGTTCGATTTCGGCGCGCGCTACGACAGCAATCCGCACGTCCGCGTATTCGGCGAATACACGTTCCGGATGGAGAAGCCGAACACGCCGCGTCTTTTCCTGACGTCCGGAGTCGACAATGCGCTGAACCACACCGCGTTCATCATCGGAGGCGGCATCCGCTGGCGCGACGACGACCTGAAGTATCTGCTGGGCAGCATCCCGATTCCGAAGTGACACGCGTAGACGTGTCATCCTGAGCCGCGAAGACGGCGAGGGATCTGGGCGGGGGAACGTGAACATACGAGCATGACCATACGCACCGCTTTGATCTTCGGGGGCCGCAGCGCCGAGCACGACGTGTCGATCCTGTCGGCGCGCTCGGTCGCGAACTCAGCGCCCAGCGGCCGCGTCGACATCATCCCGATCTGCATCGCGCGTGACGGCCGGTTCATCAACCCGCAGCGAAGCATCGACGTTCTCGGCGGCGGAAGCAGTGAACAGAGCGACGCCGACTTTTCATTCGACTCGTGGTGGCGCGCGGGCAACGCGGACGTTGCGTTTCCACTGATCCATGGCACGGGTGGAGAGGACGGCACGCTGCAGGGTTATCTCGAGACGATCGGCGCGCCGTATGTCGGCTCCGGTGTGGCAGCGTCCGCGGTGGGCATGGACAAAGGACACATGAAGCACGCGTTTGCGACGGCGAAGCTGCCGATCGTCGAATACGTGCTCGTCAGCGAAGTGGAATGGCACTCCGAGCGCGAGCGTATCGTGCGCGCGGCGAACAACACGCTGCGGCTGCCTTACTTCGTGAAGCCGGCGAACAGCGGATCGTCGATCGGCGTGACAAAAGTGAAGAACGACAAGGATCTCGCCGCCGCGATGGAGCTTGGCTTCCGTTTCGACGACCGCGTGCTCGTCGAACGCGGCGTCGACGCGCGCGAGCTCGAAGTCGCCGTCCTCGGCAACGAACAGCCGCAGGCGTCGGTGGCCGGAGAGATCGTCGCCGGGCGCGATTTCTACGACTACGAGGACAAGTATTCGAGCGAGGCGAAGTCCACGCTGGTGATCCCGGCGAAGTTGCCGAAGGATCGCGCCGACGAATTGCGCCGGCTCGCCGTCGCTGCGTTTCGGGCCATCGGTGCGAGCGGGTTCGCCCGCGTCGACTTTTTCGTCGAAAAAGGCACGAACCGCGTCTTCGTCAACGAGATCAACACGATTCCCGGCTTCACGAACATCTCGATGTACCCGAAGCTCTGGGAGGCGACCGAGGTGAAGTATTCGCGGCTGATCGAGCGGCTGGTCGAGCTCGGGCTGGAGCGTCACAAGGCGCGGGCAGCGCGCCGCGACAGCGCGATGGAGTGGCTGCGGCAGGCGCGTAAGATCACTTAAGTGTGGTCACTGCGCATCGCCGCGTCGCGGCTTCGACCGATCAATGCCGCGGCGATCGTCCGCATCGCGGTCGTCGTCATCACGTTCGCGCTGTTTCTGTACGGCGACTTCGCGCTTTTCCGGCGCCTCTTCCGAGCGACGGCGCAGATCGAAGAAGCGACCCCGTTCTTCGCGCTGGCGATCCTGCGCAACATTCTGGCGATGGTGTTTCTCGTCGCGACGATCGTGCTCTTTTCGTCGGCGATGACCGCGGCCATCGGCGCGTTCTTCACCGACCTCGATCTCGACATCTACCACGCGGCGCCCCGGCGCAAGCTGACCCTCGTCCTGTCCCGCTGGATGAAGACGCTGGCACAGAGCGCGACGATCATCTTCGCGTTCATCGTGCCGATGTTCGTTGCGTTCGCGCAACAGTACGACCGGCCGTGGACGTTCTATCCGATCGTCCTCGTGAACCTGGCGCTGCTGCTGACGATCCCGGTGACGCTCGGCTCGTTGACGATCCTCCTGCTGGTCCGCTGGTTTCCGGTCCAACGCGTCCACCAGATCGTCGCCACGATCGCGATCCTCGTTCTCACGGTCACCGTCGTCGCGTTTCGCGTCAGCAGACCGGAACGCCTCTTCACCGAGGTGACGACAGACAACCTGGTGGCGGTGTTGCGGGCAATCGAACTGCCGTCGATCGATCTTTACCCGGGCACTGCGATCGCCGACATCATGGTCACGCCGGAGCCGCAGGTGTTTCCGCCTCGCATCATCGCCGTTGCGGCGATTGTGATCCTGCTGTTCGCGTTCGCCGGGCGCGAGATGTACTTCATCGCGTTCGTGCGCGCGAGGGAGAGCATGGCCCCGATGGCGATCGGCGCGAAGCCGCTGACGCGCTCGATCGACGCGCTGCTGTCACGTGCCAGTCCTCCGGTTCGGGCTCTGATCGCGAAGGAGATCCGGACGCTGACCCGCGACGTCGCGCAGTGGTCGCAGCTCTTCATGATGGCGGCGCTGCTGTTCATCTACCTGTACAACGTGCGCATGCTTCCGCTGGGCGGTGATTCCCGCGCACCGATCATCGCGTACGCGAACCTCGGCATGGCCGGATTCGTCGTCGCCGCGATCTGTCTCCGCTTCGCGTATCCGTCGGTGTCATCGGAGGGAAAGGCGTTCTGGATGCTGCAGGTTGCGCCGATGTCGTATCGGCAACTGCTGCAGGTCAAGTTGCTCGTCTACGCGACTCCGCTGGTCATCGTGGCCTTGCTTCTGACCGTGTTCGCGAACGTGATCCTCGGTGCCTCTGCAATCGTGTGGGCGTTCACGATGCCGACCGCGGCGATCATGGCCGTGACTCTCGTCGCCCTCGGCATTGGTCTCGGAGCGATGTCTCCGAATTTCGACGCCGAGAACCCGCTGCAGGTCGGACTGTCGCTCGGCGGCTTCGCGTACATGGCCGTTTCGCTGTCATATGTGGGCGCGATGATGGTTCTCGCCGCCCGCCCGATCATGCAGTATTTCTTCTGGCGCGCGTTCGGCGTCGGCTACGAACGGCCGGTCATTACCGCCGCACTTCCGATCATCACGGCGATCGGCGCCTCGCTGCTTCTCTCCATCCTTCCGCTGCTCGCCGCGGAGCGCCGTCTCGCACGACTCGAGCAAAGTCGCTAGAATCACGCGGTTCACACGTTCGCAAATCGAATAAGGAGACTGAATGAGCGCAAATCCTCCGCCCTCGTCGTCCATGCCGCCGGGAGGCGGTTCGTATACCCCTCCGCCGCCGCCACCCGCGGGCGGACCGGCAATGGGTTCCGACAGAACGATCTTCCTCATCCTGTCGTACCTCGGAATCCTTTCGCTCATCCCACTCCTGGTCAAGAAGGATGACCCGGAGGTGCAGTGGCACGCCAAGAACGGCGTCGTGCTCTTTGGCGCTGAATGCGTCTGGGCGATCGCCCAAATCGCCATCGGCTTCGCCCACATCCCGATCCTCGGCTGCGTCAGCGGGCTCGTTGGATGCCTTGTGTGGATCGCCTTCCTGGCTCTCTCGATCATCTGTATCGTCAAAGCCGTCGGCGGCCAACGCTTCCGGATTCCGATGCTTACGGACATGGCTGAGAAGATGTAGAGACTCATGTCTCGCGCCCGCGTCACGCGACGCGGGCGCATTTTTCCAGTGCAGCCTGATCCCGAGCTTGTTGCCGCGCTCAACCTTCTCCCCGGCGCGGCCGGCGGTTACGCACGTCTCGGGCAAAAGAAAAAAGCGATCCTCGCGGTCATCGTGTGGGGTGTCTTCCTGTTTCCGCCGAGTTGCGGCGTGATGTCAGGCGCGGTTGCGATCGTCGCGGCCATCGACGGCTATCTGCAGGCGAAGCAACTGAAGGAAGGGCACCCGATCGGGCAGTGGACCTGGTTCCGCAAACACCACTAGAAATTGCGGATCACGCCCCAGCCGATGACGAGCACCACAACTGCCCAGCTCAGCCAGCGGTGTCTCGCCAGATTTGCCGTGCGGCCGGTCCACATTGCCACGCCTTCGGCGGTGGTGCCGAAGGCAAGCGCGGGCAAGAAAATGACGAACAGGGCGTTGAATCGAATTGCCGCGGGGAAGTCTCCATGCATCAGGCGATAAAGCGCGCGCGTCGCTCCACAGCCAGGACACTGCAGACCCGTCAGTGCATGGAACAGACACCGCGGATAGTACGCATGTGCGGAGGGATCATGCCCGTACAGAAACATGAGCGCCACGCAGGCGAATGCGCTCGCGGACACGATCGAAATCCTACGAATGAGCATGCCCGAGGAATTGCAGTGCGGCGTACGCGAAGCCGGAGACAAATCCGCCGGCGACTCCAAGCCACGCAAACAGCTTCGCGTTCTTTGACGCGCGCTGAGCACCGGCGATGTCACCGGCCGCGATCCGCGAGTCGACCTGCGCGGAGTTCACGATCGCAACGACGCCCAGCGGCAGGCAGCAGCACAGCGTGACGAGGACTGACTGCACGAGATAGTTCGGAATCTTGACCGGCGCTCCGGGCAAAGCGTTCGGTCGCCGGATCGGCACGTTGCAATTCGGGCAGGTGGCGACATCATCGGGTCGAGGCTGTCCGCAATTTGTGCAGTACATGGCTATTGGACCTGGATCCCTTCCGGATACACCACGAACGAACCGTTGCTGAACACGATGTCGTCGTTGAAGTTCACGGTGCTTCCTGGACTCGCAAGATAGTCACGCAGCGATTGATGGAGAAAGACTC
>DASVHS010000396.1:0-14844 GCA_036382495.1 Thermoanaerobaculia bacterium
AGCCCGATTGCAGGAAGAACTATGACGCCGACGACCATTGCGACCTGGTGTGCGGTCGGCTGCCTTTCCTGCGACATCGATCAGCCTAACTCTCTACTAAGTTGCATTAGGCTGCAGCAGCCTAGTCTTCCACCGCGCAGCCTATCGCATCGTCGCATGGTGCGTGATATCGCGGCAAGTGCCATCGCGTTGATTGGGTTGCGTTCGTTCGGCCTGGAATCGATGAGTGTGTGGGGCTGCGGTCTTCGCAGCGTATCGGATGGAGGGAAGGCTGCGGCGGGCGCAGCGTATCGAGCTCGCGCCTGGGCCTCCTCATGGATTCGCCTCGATGAGAACGGGCTCCGCACCCCCCGTCCGCCGGCGCGCGCCACGATATGCGCGTCGATCACCATGGTCATCAAACGCGGCGGTTTCGGCATCGCCCGAGGCTCCCTCGGATTGCAACAGGTGTCAAGCGGCGCTGCGAGGAGCAGAGGCCTGCTTCGCTTCAGTACAACTGCCAGTCGCGCGTGAAGAAGTCGGCGAACGTCAGCACGAACAGCAGCGCCAGCCACATGAGCGACGAGATGATCACCACCCACGTCAGCCGAGTGCTGTGAATGACGTGCATGAAGAACAGGATGACGAGCGTCGCCTTCACGACTGCGATCGAAAGCGCGATCGGCGTGTTCAACGAGCCGAGGTCGACGCGCGAGATGGCCACGGTGATGATCGTCAGGATCATCAACGCGGCGAAGATGCCGAAGTAGACCGGCAGGCTGGTCACGTGGTGCGTCGGTGCGTGGTCGCTGTACTCGTGTGAGTCGGCCATCGGGTCCTCAATGCAGCAGATACAAAAGCGGGAAAAGGAAAATCCACACGATATCGACGAAGTGCCAGTACAAGCCCATCACTTCGACAGGGCTGTAATACTCCGGTCCGAAATCACCGCGGCGCGCGCGGAAGATCATCCAGATCAGGAGTCCCGCGCCGATGACCATATGCAGCGCATGCAGCCCGGTCATCGTGAAGTAAAACATCATGAACAGCTCGACACCCTTCGTGTAGCCAGGGTTCTCCTCATCGACATACGTGAACAGCGTGCCGGGGAAGAGACCTTCGTGGACGTGTTGCGAGTATTCGTACGCCTTCACGCCCAGGAACACTCCGCCGAGGAGGAGCGTGAGAATGAGCATGATGACGGTGATGTTGCGGCGGCTCGTCTGCGCCGCCCACACCGCGAGCGCCATCGTCAGAGAACTGCCGATCAGAACGGCGGTGTTCGCTGCGCCGATGCGCCAGTTCTGATGATGAGCACCGTCGCGGAACGCGCCGTAATACAGGAGACGGTAGATCGTGTACGCCGCGAGAATCCCGCCGAAGAACAGGATCTCCGTCGCGAGGAACATCCACATGCCGAGGGTCGAAGCCTCGTGCTGCTGCCCCATGTCCTCGAAGTGATGCTGGAGGAAAGGGTGGTGGTGGGGGTGTTCTTCGTGAGTTGGAAGTGCTGTCATTGTCGTAAGTCAGAAGGCAGAAGGCAGAAGGCAGAAGTAAGAACGAAGAGCAAGGCGGCGGCGGCGTTGTTTTTACTTCTGCCTTCTGCCCTCTGCCTTCCACCTTCACACATTCTGCGTTTTCTCCATCGCCTTCAGGAACGCCGGATAGTCGTACGCTTCCCACGTGACGACCGGCGTCTCGAGGAAGTTGTCTTTCGGAGGCGGTGATGACGTCGCCCACTCCAGGCCGACGGCGCCCCACGGATTCGGACCGGCCTTTCGTCCCCAGACGAGCGACCAGCTCAGATAAATCATCGGCAGCACGTACCCGACTGCCAGGACTGTCGCGCCGGCAGTCGACATGACGTTCAACACCTGAAACTCCGGCGCATACGCGTGGTAACGCCGCGGCATCCCGACGTAGCCGAGGATGAACTGCGGGAAGAACGTCAGATTGAAACCGGCGAAGACGAGCAGCGCCGCGACACGTCCCCACCATTCCGGATACATGCGGCCGGTGATCTTCGGCCACCAGTAGTGAATGCCGGCGAGGTACGCCATGACCGCGCCGCCGACCATGATGTAGTGAAAATGCGCGACGACGAAATACGTGTCGGTGACGTGCACATCGATTCCGATCGCGCCGAGGAACAGGCCGGTGACGCCGCCGATCGTGAAGAGGCCGATGAAGCCCATGACATACAGCATCGGCGTCTGCCAGGAGACGGACGCCTTGTACATCGTCGCGGTCCAGTTGAAGACCTTGATCGCCGAGGGCACTGCAACGAGCATCGTCAGGAACGAGAAGATCAGCGCCGCGTACACCGAGATCCCGGCGACAAACATGTGGTGCGCCCACACCAGGAAGCCGAGGAATGCGATCGCCAGCGAGGAGAAGGCGACGAACTTGTAGCCGAAGATCTTCTTGCGCGTGAATGCGGCAACGCACTCCGAGATCACGGCCATCGACGGCAGAATCATGATGTAGACGGCCGGGTGCGAATAGAACCAGAACATGTGCTGATACAGCAGAGGATCGCCGCCGAGCGCGGGATCGAAGATTCCGACGCCGAGAACGCGCTCGACCATCAGCAGGAAGAGCGTGATCGCCAGAACCGGAGTGGCGAGCAGCATCACCACGCTCGTCGCATACATCGACCAGACGAACAGCGGCAGACGGAACCACGTCAGTCCCGGCGCCCGCATGCGATGCGTCGTCACGATGAAGTTGAGGCCGGTGAGGATGGATGAGAAACCCGTGATGAACGCGCCGAGCGTCACCGCGAAGACGTGCGTGTTCGAGTACTGCGTGGAGAACGGCGTGTAGAACGTCCACCCGGTGTCGACGCCGCCGGTCACGATCACGTAGATGCCGAAGATCGCGCCGACGATGTAGATGTACCAGCTCAGGAGATTGATCTTCGGAAACGCCAGGTCCTTCGCGCCGAGCATGATCGGCAGAAGGAAATTGCCGAGCGTCGCCGGGATCGACGGGATCAGGAAGAAGAAGATCATCACGATGCCGTGCAGCGTGAAGAGCTTGTTGTAGGTATCGGACGTGACGAGATCGCCCTGCGGCGTCAGTAACTCGAGCCGCATCAGAAATGCGAACGTTCCGCCCACGAAGAACATCGCCGTGACCGAGATGAGATAGAGGATGCCGATCCGTTTGTGATCCCGTGTCAGCAGCCACGAGAAAATGCCGTAGTCGACGTTGAGGTAGTTCCTCGTCGCCACCGGCTCCATCAAGCGAACATCGTGGTACGTCTGGCTCGTCATTGAGTGCCTTTCGGATTCTGTGGAGCGACACGCGCCGGTCCGCTACTCCGCGGCTCGTTCGCGGGCGTCAACGCCGGATGCGCCGCGAGCGATCGAACGTACACGAGGAGCTTGAGGAGATCCTCTTCGTTCACCTGTCCCTGGAACGTGGGCATGATCGGACCGTAGCCCTGAACGATCTTCGCCTGCGGATTGAGGATGGACTCGCGGATGTAGTTCTCATCAGCGATGACAGTGCGGCCGTCGTTCAGCACCACCTGTTTTCCGAACAGGCCGGCCAGTACGGGACCACGTCCCGATGCGTTATTCGTGTGACACGTGTTGCACGCGAATTTCTGGAACAGGTCTTCGCCTTGCGACGACATCGAGCTTTCGGCGCCGCCGGCCATCCAACGCTGATACGACGGGTCGTCCATCACCTCGACCCAGCCGATCATGCCCGAGTGGTTCGTCCCGCAATACTCGGCGCAGAAGATGTGGAAGCGTCCCGTCTTCGTGGCCTGGAACCACATGGTGCGATAGCGGTTCGGAAGAACGTCGGCCTTCACCCTGAACACCGGAAAAAACAGACTATGGATCACATCCTCGGATGCCATGGTGAGACGGACGGCGCGGCCGACAGGCACGTGCAGCGTGTTGATCTCGCGCTGACCGCCGGGATGCTCGAACTTCCACATCCACTGCCGGCCGGTGACGTAGATGTCGAGCGCGTTTGCGGGGACGCGCTGCTCCTGGAAGAAGAGCCATGCGCCCCACAGGAAGATGCCGATGAAGATGATCGTCGGCACGACGATCCATCCGACTTCGAGGATCGCCGGCGGTTCGTAGTCCTGGGCAAGCTCATTTTCGGGACTACGGCGATACTTGATCGCGAAGAAGAAGATCACCGACCAGACCAGCACTGAGACAGTGCCGGTGATGATGCAGAGCGCGATGAACAGTGCGTCGACCTGGCCGGCCATGGTCGACGCGCGTTCCGGCCAGAGTGGGAAGTCGTTAACCATGCCGGCCGCGCCGCTCCTTGCGGATCATGACGAAGATGAAACTGCCGAGTACGGCGACGGTCGCGACTCCGCCTGCCCGCATGAGACTCATGGCGTTGCGGCTGTAGCGTCCCGTCGCCGGATCGTAGTGGTAGCAGAGGAGAAGGATCTGGTCGGTGGGCGTGCCGATCTGGCCGCCGGATGCTTCGACGATCGCCAGTCGCAGATCGCGAGGCTTGAACTCGAATCCATAGAGGTAGCGTGACAGCCGTGCGTCCGGTGTGACAACGAAAATTGCCGCGCCGTGCGCGAACTGATCGCGCGTCCCGTCATACGCGAACTGGAAACCGACGGCGTCGGCGACGCGGCGGATCGCGGTCTCGTTCGCGGTCAGGAAATGCCATCCATTCGCGGCGCTCAGTCTTCCGTAGCGCTTGACGAACCGGTCCTTGAACTGCGTGGCGTCCTTCGGCATGTCACGCGGGTCGATGCTGATCGTCACGATGTCGAACTGTTCGCCAACGTTGAACTTCAATTCGGTGAGCGCGCTCGTCAGACCGTCGAGCACAAGCGGGCAGAGCATCGGGCAGCGGTAGTAGACGAAGTGCAGAACGACCGGGCGTCCGCTCGTGAAGTAGTCGCGAAGGTGGACGATGCGCCCGCCCTCGTCGCGCATCATCACGTCGAGCGGGATCTGATCGCCAAGTTTCTGCGCGATCGCGACCTTACCCGGAAGTTGCGGCGGTGTGGTCGACGTGGCGTGGGCGGCGGTTGCGATCAACAGCAGCAGAAGCGCGCGTCTCATGGATGCGCTCCTTGTGGAGCGACAGGCGCCCCGCCTGTCGGGACAGGCGAGGGCGCCTGTCCTCCGCTTTGCACCGGCAGTCCCCGTTGCAATGTCAGTTTCATCGCGTCGTCGATCGGGATGCGGACGATACCCTTCTGCGGGTCGACCCATCCGTACGTCGTCAGTGCGCGCTGTTCGGCCTCTCGCATCGCGGCGAGATCCGTCACAGGCGTGCTTTGATACGGCGGCACGACCTTGCCATCAGGGCCGGTGTGCTGGAACGGCTGCAGCAGCGGCTGATTTCTCGGGATCGCCACATCCGCGGGACGGTCCATCTCCGTCACCGGTCCGAGCTGCCGCCGCCGTTCGATGCGAACGAATCCCTTGAACAGCAACCAGACGGCGATGTGCGTGACGAACGCGAACACGATGAAGATGGCGATGAACGTCAGGAGCGCGCGCACGCTGACATCCGACTTCTCATGCGCCGTCTCCGGATTGACGATCGCGTCGTCTTCGTAGTGGTATTGCTCAGGCATTGACCGTGAGCCTCCCCTCGCGAATCGCTTCGTCGACCCACGTCTCGTGAATCGGAATGATCGTCTGTCCCTTCAACTGATTGACGAAGACCCAGAACCAGATGCCGGAGATCGCCAGCAGCGCGGCGACGCTCATCCAGGAGAAATAGAAACGATTGCCGTAATACGCGGGGCCGATCAGCCAGTACGTGTGCACATAGCGCATCGCCAGGATGATCACGGCGACGATGGCGATTGTCTGCGGGCGGTCCTTGATCGAGCGCATCAGCAGCATGAAGAACGGCAGAAAGAAGTGAAACAGGATCAGCGTCAGCGCGATGAAGCCCCACATCCCATGTTCGCGCTTGAGGTAGTAAGGCACTTCTTCGCGGATGTTGCCGTACCAGATGAGCAGGAACTGCGAGAAGCCCGTGTAAGCCCAGAACATCACGAACGCGAGCATCAGGTTGCCGAGGTCGCGGAAGTGGGATGGCTTGAGGATGCCGGCCATCGCTTTGGTTTTCGCGAGCTGCGTCAGCAGGAACGTGACATACGCGTACGCTGAGAGTCCGCAGCTCACGACGAACGTGATGCCGAACATCGATGAGTACCACTTCGGCTCGAGCGACATCACCCAGTCGATCGAGCAGAACGTCAGCGTCAACACGATCATCGGCAGGCCGAGCGCGGCCCACTTGCGGCGCGCGAGCTCCGTATCCGGCGAGCGATCCTCATAGAACCGAAGCGAAAGAGCGCGGATGCGCCATGCCCAGAGCAGCCAGCACGCGAAGAAGAACGCCGCGCGCCCGAGCCAGAACGGCACGTTGAGGTAGATCTGCTTGGCCTGCAGAACGCTGTCGTGCGCGACGATGTCCGGATTGGCCCATGGATAAATATGTTGCGCGCCGACCGCGATCGGAATGAAGAACAGAACCATCACGAACATCGAGCGCGCGGCGGCACCGAGCGGACGGCGGATCAGCACGCCCCACTCGCCGCCCGTCACGTACTGCAACATCAGAATGGCCAGCGCGCCCGCGTTGATCTCGAACCAGAAGATGTAGCTGGGCAGGTAGGCTTTGAAGAATTCGTCGCGGTTGATGACGAAGCCGGCCAGGCACGCGATCGCGCCAATGATGCCGATGACGAGCGACGGCATCTGCGCGCGCGCGATCCCGGTGGCGTCGGGCCGCCCGGTCTGCGTGTCCGGCGTCATTGCACGCCTCCACTCATCCCGGCGCGTTTGTCCGCCGGCACATCATCGATCGTCGCGCTCTCGCTCGTCTGCAGCGCGCGGATGTACGCGATGATCGCCCAGCGATCGCGCGAAGGAATCATCGTCCGGTACGGCGGCATCGCGCCGAATCCATTCGTCATCACGTCGAAAAAGTGTCCCGTCTTGGCCGCGCGCAACGTCAGCGTGTGAAACGACGGCGGACGGCGGTAACCGCGCGAGGGAATCATCCCGTTCCCGTCGCCGAGCCGGCCGTGGCACTCGGAACAATAGATATCGAACCGCTGGTGACCGCGATTCATCACCTCTTCGGTGACTGGAAACGGAAATCCCTCGCCATCCTGGCCAGCCACTTTTCCGGTCTCGAGATACGGGTCGAGATCCGCTTCGCCGCGCGCGACGGTGCCGGCGATCCGGGGACGCGCCGACATCCCGTCCGCGAAGAAATCGCTCGGCTCGTACGGATCGTATTTCGCCTGATTGGCCATCTTCTGATGGCAGGAGGTGAGAAGAAGGCCGATCAGAACCAGCGTCATTCCGAGCGCCGGAGAGCGCGAGGAATCTGGGCGGTGGGAACCGTCCCCCGCCCAGATTCCTCGCCGTCTTCGCGGCTCGGAATGACAAGTCGCCTTACCAGGGGACATCGACAATCTCCCTCGGATTCAGCGTGTCGAGAAAATCGCGGACTTCCATCAGCCGGAACTTCGGATCCCGCGCCTGGATGACCAGGAAAAACTTGTCGCGCGACGCTTGATCGAATCGTCGCAGGTTGAAGACCGGGTGATACGGCATCGGCAGACCGTTGAGCGCGAGCATGCCGAACACGGCGCCGAATGCGGCGAGCAGGATCGCGCACTCGAACGTGATCGGGATCCACGCCGGCCAGCTGTTCAGCGGCCGGCCGCCGATGTTCCACGGATAGCTGACGACGCTCGCGTACCAGCACATGAAGAATCCGCCAGCGCCGCCGAGGATGCCCATGATCAAAACGACCAGGGACAGATGTGATTTGTGAAATCCGACAGCCTCGGCCAGCCCGTGAATCGGGAACGGCGAGAATGCGTCGATGTCGACGTATCCCGCCTCACGCGTGGTATTCGCGCCGTCGACGAGCGACTGCGCATCGCTGAACTCAGCGATCACGCCGTACAGTCCCTCGAAGGGCTTGCCGATGCCGCGCGGTTCGTCGAATGACTCCATCAGTGAGCCTCACCCTCGCTGTGCGCCTGCGCTTCCGGAAGCAGCGTGCGCATCTCGAAGATCGAGATCATCGGCAGCACGCGCACGAACAGGAACAGAAGACAGAAGAACAGTCCGATCGAGCCGATGAACATGCTCCAGTCCCAGAACGTGCCGTGGTACATGCCCCACGATGACGGCAGGAAGTCGCGATGGAGCGATCCGGGGATGATGACGAAGCGCTCCATCCACATCCCGACGTTGACGAACATCGCGGTGAGGAACAGGAAGAACACGCTGGTGCGCAGCCGCTTGAACCACATCATCTGCGGCGCAAGTCCGTTGCAGATGATGAGGGCCATGTACATGTGCTTGTAGGGGCCGAAGATGCGGTTGTGCATCATGTACTGCTCGAACGGGTTGCCGCTGTACCAGGCGTAGAAGATCTCCATCAGGTACGAGTAGAAGACGATCATGCCCGTCGCAAGCATGATCTTGCCCATGTTCTCGAGGTGCTTCATCGTGATGAAGTCCTCGAGCTTGAAGAACTTTCTCGCGGGAATGGCCAGCGTGAGCACCATCGCGAAGCCGGCAAACACGGCGCCGGCGACAAAGTACGGCGGGAAGAACGTCGAATGCCATCCGGGAACCTGCGCGACGGCAAAGTCGAAGCTGACGATCGTGTGAACCGACAGAACAAGCGGTGTCGAGAGTCCAGCGAGCAGCAGATACGCGTGCTCGTACCGATGCCAGTGCTTCGCCGATCCGCGCCATCCGAGGGCGGGCAGACCGTAAGCGCGTTTGACCCAGATGTTCGTCGCGCGATCGCGCAGCGTGGCCAGATCGGGAATGAGTCCGACGTACCAGAACAACAGCGACACAATCGCGTACGTCGAGACCGCGAACACGTCCCACATCAAGGGGCTCCGGAACTGCGGCCAGAGCGCCATCGTGTTCGGGTACGGGAAGAGCCAGTAGTCGTACCAGGGACGTCCCGTGTGCAGCGCCGGATACAGGCCCGCTGACGCCACCGCGAACAGCGTCATCGCCTCCGCGAACCGATTGATGGACGTCCGCCACTCCTGACGGAGAAGCAGAAGGATCGCGGAGATCAGCGTCCCGGCGTGGCCGATGCCGATCCACCAGACAAAGTTGAGGATGTCCATGCCCCAACCGACGGGATGGTTGATGCCCCAGATGCCGACGCCCTTGTAAAGGAGCCAGGTGATCGTGACCATCAGCAGAGTCACGCCGCCAAGGGAGATCAGGAATCCGAAAAGCCAGCCGAGAGGAGTCTTCTTTCTCAGAACGATCGTGGAGATCTGATCGGTGATCGTGGCGAAGTTGTGACCAGGCTCGATCGTGGGGGTCGGCAGGAAGCGTGCGGGGATGCGCAGCTCCTGCGTCGTGGGACGCACCTGATGGACTGGGGTGATCTCTTTCGTGGCCATCAGAATTTCGAATTTCGAATTTCGAAGTTCGAATTTCGAATTGACGAGGGCCGCGCGGGCGTGCTTCTCAATTCTTCATTCGAAATTCGAACTTCGAAATTCATCATTTCAACTCCGGATTCGGGTTTCTCACCGTCGCCAGATAAGTGGTACGGGGTCGTGTATTGAGCTCCGCCAGAAGCGCGTAGTTTGTCGGTTCCGTTTTCAACTTCGAGACGCGTGAGTTCTTGTCGTTCAGGTCGCCGAACACGATCGCGTCGGTCGGGCAGGATTGCGCGCATGCAGTCGTCACTTCGCCGTCGCGGACGTGGCGGCCCTGCTTCTCGGCCTCGATCTTCGCGGCGTTGAGGCGCTGGACGCAGTACGTGCACTTCTCCATCACGCCGCGTGTGCGGACGGTGACGTCGGGGTTTCGCATCGGCTTGAGCGCGGGCGTCTCGTAGTCGGAGTACTGGAAGAAATTGAAACGGCGAACTTTGTACGGACAGTTGTTCGAGCAGTAGCGCGTGCCGACACAACGGTTGTACGTCATGTCGTTCAGGCCGTCGATGCTGTGCGCCGTCGCGCCGGTCGGACACACCGGCTCGCAAGGCGCGGTCTCACACTGCATGCACGGCACAGGCATGTGGAACGTTTCCGGATTCTCGGGATTGCCGCGCCAATAGCGGTCGATGCGCAGCCAGTGCATCTCGCGCTCGCGCACGACTTCTTCCTTGCCGACGACGGAGATGTTGTTCTCGGCCTGACACGCCTGCACGCAGCCGTTGCATCCGGTGCAAACGGTCGTGTCGATGACCATCGCCCAGGCGTGCTGCTTCGAGTAGTCGACCTTCTCGTACATCTGCTCGTCGCTGTTACTCAACGCCTCGCCTTCGGTCGCGAAGTGAGGATTCTTCTGGTACTCCTCGAACGTCGCCGCCCGCACGATGCCGCGCTCGCCGACGATCTTCGGATCGATCGACTGATGCTCCTGCGTGCAAGCGATCGGATACTCCGGCGCGCTCGTCAGCGTGATGCGCGCGCCGCCACCACCCGACAGCGCATCCGAAAAGCGCATTGCATAGGTGTTGAAGCCCTTGCCCTTTTCCACGGCGACTGCGCCACCGTGCTCGCGGCCATATCCGTAATAGACGGTCGCCGCATTCTCCGCGTGCCCGGGTACGACCCAGAGCGGCATGCGCATCTTCACGCCGCGGTATTCGACATCGACCATGCGCCCGCGCTTGCGGTTCTCGAGGTCATCGCGCTCTTCATCGCTGATGCCGATCTGTCGCGCCGTCTGCGGTCCGACGAGGACGACGTTGTCCCACGTGATCTTCGTGACCGGCTTCGGCAGCTCCTGAAGCCACGAGTTGTTTGCGTAACGGCCGTCGTAGATTGTCGGATCGGGCTTGAGCTCGATTTCGATGGTCGCTGGGTCGCTGGGTCGCTGGGTCGCTGGGGGGACCGGCGATGATGCGGACGCCGGGCGAGTTGGCAGCGCCGAATTAGCGATCAATCCGTCGTTCAGCCACTTGCGCCACGCGTTCTCGTTTGCGCCCTTGCTGAACCAGTAGTTGCGGACCGTGTCGTACGCCGATGAGTCGAGGCCGCCGATCAGCGATCCCATCACTTCGTGCGCCGAGCGGCCGTTGTACAGCGGCGCGATCAGCGGCTGCAGGATCGAGACCGTTCCGTCATGTCCCCTCGCGTCGCTCCACGTCTCCAGGAAATGCGTCTCGGGAATGTGCCAGTGCACGTGATACGACGTCTCGTCGTAATACGGGCTGAGGTGCGCGCGGAACGGCACGTTGTCCATTGCCGCTTTGAACTTGAAATCGGCGGGCGCATCGAAAACAGGATTCCCGCCGAGCATGATCAGCGCACTGACCTGGCTCGCGTTCATGTCGGTGACGAGCTGCCGCAGCGACTCGAGATGATTCACCGGTGCCACTTCGATCGGGTCGGAGAACGTGATCGTCGTTCCGTTGTTGCCGAGCGCCTGATTGATCGCATGCGCGATCTGGTGCACGACGGGCGGTTGATCGTCACCGGCGATGACGATGGACGCTCCGCGGTTGTTCTGCAGGTCTTTCACAATTGAGGAAATCCAGGACGCAGTCGAGGGCGACGGCGACCCATTGAGAGCACGGGCGATGGATTCGATCTCGCTCGGTCTTGTCGGAAAACGGTGATCCGCGCAACCGCCGGTCTGCGACGGCGTCGCCTCGATTACATACAGCCGGTTCATCGAGGTCAGACCCTGACGCACTTTGCGGCGCGACATGAAGTCTCGCGCGTAACGCAGGTGCGCCGGTCCTTCGCCGAGAAAGTCGGAGCCGAGCGAGACGACGACGTTCGCTTTGTCGAAGTGATAAATCGGATTGACGTAGCCACCGAACGCCGCGCGCGCACCTTCGCGGGCGTTGTCGCCGTTGACCGCCTCCCACTGATGCCACTTCGCACCAGGAAACTGCGCGATCACTTGTTGAATCTGTGCGCCGAGCGTCGGCGAGGTAATCGTCTGGGTCAGGATTCGCAGTCCGGCACCGTTTGTGCGCGCGGCGTTGATCACCGGCTGCAGCGCGCCGAGGAACTCGCTCCATGTCGAGATCTCGCCGAGCTTGCGCACGACCTGTGAGCGTTCCGGATCGTACAGGCCGAGAATCGATGCCTGCATGAACGAATCGGTTGCGCCGAGCGACGTCGGATGATCGGGATTGCCCTCGATTTTCGTCGGGCGTCCCATGTGACTCTCGACCAGCACGCCGCGCGCAACTCCACCGAGGAGCATCGCGCTGGCGAAGTAGATCGGCTTGCCGGGGATGAGGTTCTCCGGCTGATTCACGTACGGGATGATTTTCTCGTTCGGCTGATTGCACGCGACGAGGCCGGCCATCGCCACCGACGCGCCCATGTACTTCATGAAGTCGCGGCGATCGACGCCTTCAGTCAGCGCGGCGGCCTGACGCGGAAACTCGTCATGCATGAATTCGTCGAACACGTCGCTCCGCATCGCCTCATCGAGCGAACGCCAGTAGTCGGGATGTTTCACATCGCCGATGCGCTTGCGGAACTCGCCGTAGGTCAGGTTCTTGTCGTCGCTCATTTGAAATCAGAGGGCAGAGCGCGGAGCGCGGAGCGCAGACGTGTCACTCTGCCCTCTGCGCTCTGCCCTCTGCGCTCTTCAATTCTCAGTAGTGGCATGTCGAACAATGCGTCAGACTCTGAATGTTGTACTCCTTGACGAGACGCGGACCGTCGATTGCCTGATTCGCAGGCACATAACTCATGTTGAACACCTGGTCGCGCGGGCGGACGAACTTCTCCGGCGCGCGGTGACAGCTCAGGCACCACTCCATCGTCAGCGGTGCAGCCTGGTACATCAGGTTCATCTTGTCGACGCGGCCGTGGCAGCTCGCGCAGCCGATGCCTTTCGCGACGTGGATGCTGTGATTGAAGTGGACAAAGTCCGGGAGGCGATGGACGCGGCTCCAGACGAGCGGCCGCCCGGTCGCGTAGCTCGAGCGGACGGGCTCCAGCATCTGCGCGTTCATCCAGATCTGCGCGTGGCAGTTTATGCAGGTCGACGTCGGCGGGATACCCGCGAAGTTCGACGTCTCGACCGAGGTGTGGCAGTAGCGGCAGTCGATGCCCAGTCCGCCGACATGATGCTGATGACTGAACGGAACGATCTGCTCGCGCTCGATTCCCTGGTTCGTGAAATACGGCGAACGCACGATCCCGCCGATCACCCAGAGGATGAAGCCGGCGACGAAGATCGCGCCGAAAATGGTGACGCGAGAGATCGTGTTGGCACTGCGATGAAAAATCTGCGCCATTGCAGTTCGAGCGATTTTCAGGACGCGAGGGAAGAACCGAGCGCGATCATATCGAAATTCACGTCACACGCAACAGTGACCGATTCAGCGAATCGACGAAACGCGCGACACACCGCCGGATACGACCAGCGCCATGATGCTGGCGCTGTCGGCCTCCAACTGCTGCACGCGCGACCGCGGCACGACGACGAGCATCCCGGCCATGCTGTATGAAAACGGCAGGTACACGGCGACGTCTCCGGGCAGAGTGAGAAATGACAGATCCTCCTGTGTGACGAAGCCGAGAGCCCTGACGTCAGCAGCGGCTGTCAGCGAAACCGCGACGGGCTTGTCGAAACGCTTCTTGTCGCCGACGAACGCTTCGAGAAGATCCTTGATCGACGCATAAATAATCCTCACGATCGGCGCTCGCTTGAACACTCCCTCGGTCATCCGCAGGACGTTGCGCCCGACGAAATTACTGGCCAGCGAGCCGATCAGCACCGTGGCCCCGAGGAGGATGAGCAGTCCGAGGCCGGGAGTCGGCAGCACGAGCAGCCGGTCGAGCCGGATGAACGTCTCGTAAAGGATGTAGATCGTGACCGCGATCGGAACGACGATGATGAGTCCGCGCAGGAAGTTCTTCAGCAGCCAGTTCATATCTTAATTAGATCGCAGATCGCAGAGCGCTGATCGCAGCAGAAGCACGATTAAAACGCTCCTGCCATGAGCCGCTGATTATCGTCCAGTTCGCTTTGGACTCGTCGAGAGCCGCGCGAAACGCGTCGAAGACGTTCTCGCGACTCTCGCCGCCAGTATCGCGAGCGGAATCGGCGATCCAGGGAACATTGGTATCCAACAATAAATAGAGGTCGGCCCGGCGTTTCGTCGCCTCTTCCACGATCCACTCGGGAACGCGACCGTAGTAATGGCGCGCGTAGACGACCGTGCTGATGAGGTCCGTATCGTAAATCACAAGACCTGCGATCTGCGATCCGCGATCCGCGATCTGAATATGGCCTCGGGCGATCGCTTCGACGTCATCGTATGAAAGTTGATTTTTTCGCTGCTCGGCGTACTCGCGCGCGAACTCGCGAATCCACGTGGCGCCGAAGTGCTGCGCCAGCCGTTCGGCCAGGCGGCTCTTTCCCGTCGACTCCGGGCCGATCAGGCAGACGCGAGTGATTTTCGCCAATCGATGTAACCCTTGACGCAAAGGATGCAGAAAAACGCGTAGAGCACTGCGCTGGGAACGCGGCCGCCGATGTAGAACAGCGGAACGTAGATCAGATCGACAGCGAGCCAGATCAGCCAGTTCTCCAGCAGCTTCTCATTGAGCATCCACTGACCGACGATGCTGAAGCCGGTCGTGATCGCGTCGGAGAACGGCGACTCGCCGTTGATGACGAGCGACAACCAGTACAGCGCGGCGGTGAGGATCATGCCGGCGACGGCGCAACCGATCCACTGCCGCAGCGTCGTGCGGCGCACGCGCAGCTCGGTCTTGTTCGCGCCGCCGTGCAGCCATTCGTACCAGCCGTGAACGGAGAGGACGAAGTAGACCAGCTGCAGTCCGGTGTTGAGATAGAACCGCGACTGGTAGAACACCACCGCGTAAAGGATCACGCTGACGAT
>DASVHS010000397.1:0-11125 GCA_036382495.1 Thermoanaerobaculia bacterium
CCAGCTGTCCCGCGAGATGGCGGCATGAAGTTCGCCGGGCTGCTGCTGTCGAATTTCAAACGCCACAAGCTGCGGACGACGCTGACGATCCTGTCGATCATCGCCGCATTCATTCTGTTCGGATATCTGGCCGCGATCCGCAAAGCGTTCGAGATGGGTGCGAGTGTCGCCGGCGCCGATCGCCTCGTCACGCGGCACAAAGTGTCGATCATCCAGATGCTGCCGATCAGCTACAAGACGCAGATCGAGCAGACTCCCGGCGTCGCTGCTGTCGCGCACGCGGTGTGGTTCGGCGGGATTTACAAGGACCCGAAGGATTCGTTTTTCGCACAGCTCCCGGTCGTACCGGACGAGTACATGAAGATGTATCCGGAGTTCATCCTGCCGAAGGAGCAATTCGATGCGTGGATGAAAACGCGCACCGGTGTCGTGGTTGGCCGCACGACCGCGAAAAAGTTCGACTGGAAGATCGGCGACAAGATCCCGATTCAGGCAACCATCTGGCGCCCGAAAACGGGAAACACGTGGACGTGCGACCTCGTCTGCATCTACGACGGCAAGTACAAAGAGACCGACACGACCCAGTTTCTCTTCCGCTACGACTACTTCGACGAGAACCGGCTATTCGGCCAGGGCACGATTGGCTGGTACCTGATCAAAATCAAGGACCCGCAGCACGCGGTCGAGGTGGCGCGCGCCATCGATGATCGTTTCGCGAACTCGGCATACGAGACGAAGACCGAAACGGAGAAGGCGTTCATCAAGGGATTCGCCGATCAAATGGGCAATATCGGCAAGATCGTAACGACGATTCTGACGGCGGTGTTCTTCACGATTCTTCTCGTCGCCGGCAACACGATGGCGCAAGCCGTCCGCGAACGCGTGTCTGAGCTGGGCGTGATGAAGGCGATCGGATTCACCGACGCGCAGGTATTGATGTTGGTGCTGGCGGAGTCGTGCATGATCGCGATCGTCGGAGGCGCCATCGGCCTCGCTCTGGCGATGTTCTTCATCTCGTTCGGCGATCCGACGCACGGCGCGCTGCCGATTTTCTTCTTCCCGCCCCGTGACCTGGCCATCGGCGCCACCTGCGTCATCCTCCTCGGGCTGGCATCCGGACTTCTGCCGGGCATCCAGGCGATGCGCCTCAATACCGTCGACGCGTTGAGGAGAGAGTGATGGGCAAGTGGCTCGCACAAGTCGGCGCGCTCATCGAGTTCAACCTGCGCAGTCTGCCGCGACGGAAAGGCTCGGCGTTCGCGGCCATGGTCGGCATCGCCGGCGTCGTCGCTGTGCTGGTCGGCGTGTTGTCGATCGGCCAGGGTTTCCAGAAGACGATGGAGTCGACCGGTTCCCCGGACACCGCGATCATCATGCGCTCGGGCGCGGACAGCGAAATGATGAGCATCCTGACGAAGGATGACGCGAACATCGTTGCTGAGGCGCCGGGAATCGCGCGGGCCAACGGGCATGCGCTCGTTTCGCCGGAATTGTTTGTCGTCGTCAATCTTCCGAAGAAGTCGACGGGTACAGACGCGAACGTTCCCTTGCGCGGCATCGAGCGGCCGGCTCTCGACGTCCACAAAGAGATTCACATCACGAAGGGGCGGATGTTCGAGTGGGGGCGCAACGAAGTGATCGTCGGCCGTGGCGCGTACAACGAATTCAGCGGCCTCGATGTCGGATCGGATCTGCATTTCGGCGTGACCATCTGGAAAGTCGTCGGGCTGTTCGAGGCCGGCGGCGGACTGCCCGAATCGGAAATGTGGGCCGACGCGGCGGTGCTCGCGCCGGCGTATCACCGCGGTGCGACGTATCAGGCGCTCAAGGTCAAGCTCGCGTCGGCGGGCAGCTATCAGCAATTCAAGGATGCGTTGAGCTCCGATCCGCGGCTGAGCGTGAAAGTGCAGCGCGAGACGGAGTACTACGCCGCCCAGTCGCGCATGATCGTCCTCCTCGTCACAGGCCTCGGCAGCATCATCTCCGGACTGATGGCGATGGGCGCGGTGTTCGGCGCGCTGAATACGATGTACACGGCCGTCGCTTCGCGCGCCCGCGAAATCGCCACGCTCGAAGCCCTCGGCTTCACCAGCTCACCCGTCGTGATCTCGATCGTGCTCGAGTCGGTCCTGCTCGCTCTTGTCGGCGGCACGATCGGCGCGCTCGTGGCGTGGCTGGCGTTCGATGGCTATCGCGCCGCAACACTGAACTTCCAGACGTTCAGCCAGGTCACGTTCGCGTTCGACGTCAACGCGCCGCTTTTGATCAGCGGAGTGCTCTACGCCTTGCTGATCGGATTCATCGGCGGACTGTTCCCCGCGATCCGCGCGGCGAGACTACCGCTGGCCACCGCACTTCGTGCCGCCTAGATCGCGGATCGCAGATCGCGGATCGCAGGAGTGCTACCCTTAATCCTGCGATCGGCGATCCGCGATCTGCGATCTGATTTGAATGATTCATTTTTACCACGTCACGAAGAAGTTCGATCGCTACTCGACAGCGCTTCATGACGTGACGTTCCACATCGAGAAGGGCGAGTTCGTCTTCCTCACCGGTGCGAGCGGCGCGGGCAAGTCGACACTGCTCAAACTCATCCTTCGCCAGATCGTTCCCACTGAAGGGCAGATCGTCGTCAACGGCAGAAACCTGGCGGCGATGAAGAACTCCCAGCTCCCCTTTTTCCGCCGCGAGATCGGGATGGTGTTCCAGGACTTCAAGCTGATCGAGCGGATGACCGTTTTCGAGAACCTGTCGTTCATCCTCACCGTCCTGAACGTCGCGCCGAAGGAACACAAGCGCAAGGCCTACAGCGCGTTGCGCGCCGTCAACCTGCACCACAAGCTCAACTCCTATCCGCTGCAGCTTTCCGGCGGCGAGCAGCAGCGCGTCGCGGTTGCGCGCGCGTTGATTAACGACCCGCTCGTGCTCATCGGCGACGAGCCCACCGGCAATCTCGATCCCGAGCTCTCGATGGAGATGCTCAAGATTTTCTCCGAGGCAAATTTGCGCGGCTCGACGGTGCTCCTGGCGACGCATGACCGCGAACTGATCCGCAACAGCGGGCGACGGGTGATCACGCTCGACCACGGCCGCGTCACCGAAGAGAAGATCGCCGCGCCGGAGCGTGCTCCGCGTCCCGACTCGCTGTTCGGAATCGCCTCCTCATAACGATGGCGCGCGAGCTCAGGCATCTCGACGAGCCGGAAGTCCCCTCCAACACCACGACGTATTTTTTCAAGGAAGCCGTGCGCCGGATCTGGACGTCCAAGCGCAGCAGCTTCGTGGCCATCTCCATGATCACGATGTCCCTCCTGATCCTCGCCTCCTTCATGCTGGTCGCAGAAAATTTGCAGCAGGCCGTTCTGCGATTTCAGGGAACGTCCCGCGTGAACGTGTACTTCGATCCTGACGCGACGCCGGAGCAGATCGCGGCGGTCGAGCGATATCTCGGCGCGCACGCCGACCTCCGCAGCCATCACTTCGTCACACGCGATCAGGCCCTCGCAAAGTTCAGGAGCTATTTCGCGAACGTGTCGGAGGTGGTGGCGCAGATCGAGAACAACCCGTTCCCGCCGTCGTTCGAGATCGACGTGACGCCGGCGACGACGCAGTCGCGCAACTTCGAGCACGAGATGGCGCAGCTGCGTGGTTTCGCGGGCATCGAGCAGGTGCAGTTCGATTGGGAATGGCTGGCGCGGCTGCGACGGCTGGTCGGGATCATCAACATCGCCGGTGTGATCGCAGGCGGGATTCTGGCGGTGGCCGCGGCGTTCACGATCGCGAACGTGATCCGCCTGACGATGATGCTCTATCGCGAGGAGATCAACATCATGCGACTCGTCGGCGCGACCGAGCGGATCATCCGCGGACCGTTTGTCTTCGAGGGAATGCTGCAGGGGCTGATCGGCGGCGGTGTCGCTGTGGCCATTCTGTACGGCGCCTTCCATGCGGCGCGGCACGCCCTGGCGCCGGCGCATTCGCTGTTGTGGGGATTTCTCTTCACGACATTTCTGCCGTGGCAGAAGGTCGTCGCTCTGATCCTCGGAGGTACGTTCGCAGGGTGGTTCGGCAGCTGGCTGTCGGTAAGAGAGCGAGCTGAAGAGAGCTGAGCGAATGGCCGGCTGCAACCTATGTCATGTGGCCTGAGTACAATCCGTCGCGCATGAAGCTCGTCGAATGCGTACCGAACATCTCTGAAGGGCGTAGGAAGGACATCTACGAGGCCGTTGCAAACGCCGCGGCGTCCGTCAGCGGCGTGACTCTGCTGAACGTCGATCCGGGCGCGGATACGAATCGCACCGTGATCACGTTCGTCGGCGATCCGGAGGCGGTGCTCGAAGGCGCGTTCCGTCTCGTGAAGCGCGGCGTCGAGTTGATCGATATGACGACGCACCGTGGCGCGCATGCACGGATCGGCGCAGTTGATGTGGTGCCGTTCGTCCCCGTCGCCGGCGTCACTATGGACGACTGCGTCCAGCTCGCCCGCCGACTCGGCGAGCGCGTCGGAAAAGAGCTCGGCGTGCCCGTGTATCTGTACGAGTACGCGTGCAGCGCGCCGCATCGGCGCAACCTCGCCGAGGTGCGCGAGGGCGAGTACGAAGGCTGTGAGCGCAAGCTCGGCGATCCGAAGTGGAGGCCGGACTTCGGACCGAAAGAGTTCGTGCCGAAGTCGGGCGCGACGGTCATCGGCGCGCGGAAGTTTCTCGTCGCGTACAACGTGAACCTCAACACGCTCGACAAACGGCTGGCGACGCGCGTGGCGTTCGACGTCCGAGAACGTGGGCGGATGAAGCGCGACGAAGAAGGTCATCCGATCCTTGACAAGAACGGCGAGCCGTTGTGGGAGCCGGGCCTGTTAAAGGCCGTGAAGGCGGTTGGCTGGGTGATCCCCGAATTCGGGACCGCGCAGGTATCGATCAACCTGACTGACCTCGACGTCACGCCGCTGCACGTCGTGTTCGACGCGTGCGAGGAACGCGCGCGCGAACGCGGACTGCGGGTGACCGGCTCCGAGATCGTCGGGCTCGTGCCGCGCAACGTGCTGCTCGACGCGGCGCGTCATTACCTTCGCCGGATGGGACGACCGACGGGCGTACCCGAGTCTTCGCTGATGAATACCGCGATTCGAACGCTCGGACTCAACGATGTGAAACCATTCGATCCGAAGGAGCGCGTCATCGAATATCGACTTGCAGATCCGTCCCCTCTCGGTTCGATGAGCGTGCGCGACTTCCTCGACGAGCTGTCGAGTGACTCCCCTGCTCCCGGCGGCGGATCGGTTTCCGCGTTGGCAGCATCGATGGGCGCGGCGCTTGCGTCGATGGTCGCGGTCTTGTCGCATACGAAGAAGGGATTTGAATCGAAGCAGGATGACCTCGATCGCATCGCCGTTCGCGCGCAGGAACTGAAGGACCAGCTGCTCGCTGCAGTCGACGCCGATACCGCGGCGTTCGATCGGCTGCTCGAAGCGATTCGTCTTCCGAAAGATGACCCGGCTCGTCACGCGGCGATGGCCGATGCGACGGTCGGAGCGACGGAGGTGCCGCTCGGCGTTCTCGAAAAGTGTCCCGAAGTGATCGAGTTGTGCCGGGAGATCGGAAAAATCGGATTGCAGGCATCGCTGTCCGACGCCGGTGTCGGCGTGCAGGTCGCACGCGCCGGCGCCGCGGGCGCGTATCAGAACGTCTGCATCAACCTCGCTGGCCTCACCGATGCGGGCAGGCGCGACTCGCTGTTACGGCGTGCGGATGCGGCCTGGCGAAAGGTCCAGGAACTTCACGCTGCCGGCGAGAGGGAAATCCTCGTCAAGTTGCGTGACTCGTTAGCCGTTAACCGTTAACCGAGATACGGTTATACGGTTATACGGTTAACGATCACTTCTCAAAGTCCCACGCGACTTTCTTGAGCGCGCGATCGGCGCGTTCGATCAGCTGCAGGATGTCCTTCTTCGCATGCGCCGCGGAGAAGAACGCCGCCTCGAGCTGCGAAGGCGGCAGGTACACGCCCTCGCTGAGCATGACGTGGAAGAAGCGCGCGAACTTGTCGCGGTTTGACCGGTTCGCCGACACGAAGTCGGTGACCGGACCATCGGTGAAGAAGATCGTCCACATCGATCCGACGCGGTTGAACGTGATCGGGACGCCGTGTTTGTCGGCGGCCTTGCGCACGCCGTCCTGAAACTCGGCGCTGCGCTCCTCGAGATCGGAGTAGATCCCGGAGTTCTTCAGCACGCCGAGCGTCGCCTTCCCGGCCGCGACCGCGATCGGATTTCCCGACAACGTGCCGGCCTGGTACATCGGTCCGAGCGGCGACACGAGTTGCATGAGGTCTCTTCGTCCGCCGTACGCGCCGATCGGCATGCCGCCGCCGATCACTTTGCCGAGCGTCGTGATGTCGGGTTTGACGTCGTACAACGACTGCGCGCCCGAATACGCGACGCGGAAGCCGGTCATCACCTCGTCGAGAATCAGAAGCGCGCCGTGCTGGTCGCAGATCTCGCGCAGACCTTTCAGAAATCCGTTCGCGGGCGGAACGACGCCCATGTTCCCGGCCACCGGCTCGACGATGATCGCGGCGACGTCGCTGTCCATCGCCGCACGCACCGCATCGAGATTGTTGTACGCCACACTCACCGTCAGCTTCGTCACCTCGGCCGGTACGCCGGCGGAGTCGGGCACGTTGAACGTCGCGCCCCCCGATCCCGCTTTGACGAGCAGCGAGTCGACGTGGCCGTGATACCCCCCGTCGAACTTCACGATCTTGTTTCGCCCCGTCGCCGCCCTGGCCAGCCTCAGCGCACTCATCGTCGCCTCGGTTCCCGAGTTGACGAGACGCAGCATCTCGATCGAGGGCATCGCCTGCACGATCATCTCCGCGAGCTCGACCTCGCCGATCGTCGGCGCGCCGAACGAGAAGCCGCGCGTCGCGGCCTTCTTCACCGCTTCGACGACATACCGATGACCGTGTCCGAGGATCATGGGACCCCAGGAACCGACGCAGTCGATGTATTGAAGGTTGTCCGCGTCGAAGATGCGCGAGCCTTGCGCCTGCTCGATGAACGGCGGCGTGCCGCCCACCCCACGAAACGCGCGCACCGGAGAGTTCACGCCGCCCGGGATGATCTCCTGCGCGCGCTGAAAATAGGAATCGGAGTTCTTGCCCATGGTCGGGCGCGGATTATCGCAGGAACAGAGCCCTCTGCGCTCTGATTCTAATAGGCGTTTTCGTGCTTCAGTCCGTGCACGACGGTCATGAACAGAATCTTCAAATCGAGCATGAGCGACCAGTTCTCGATGTAGTACAGATCGTGCTCGATGCGCATGCGGATCGACGTATTGCCGCGCCAGCCATGCACCTGCGCCCAGCCGGTCATTCCGGCGCGGACTTTGTGCCGCAGCATGTAGTGCGGATACTCCGAGCGGAACTGCTCGACGAATTGCGGGCGTTCCGGCCGCGGACCGACGACGCTCATGTCGCCCGTGACCACGTTCCAGAGCTGCGGCAACTCGTCGAGTGACCACGCGCGAATCAGTCGTCCCACTTTCGTGCGGCGCGGATCATCGCGGTCGGCCCACACAGCGCCGGTATCGTTCTCGGCACCGACGCGCATCGATCGGAATTTCAGAATGTCGAACGGCTTGCCGTCGAGTCCCATCCGGACCTGACGATAAAAGATCGGGCCGCGATCCTCGAACCAGATTGCGACCGCGACCGAGGCCATCACCGGCGACAGGACCACGATCGCCGCGCCGGCGACGATCAGATCGAACGCACGTTTGACGAAACGGCTCCAGCCCTCGAGCGGCGTCTCCGACAAGTTGATCGTCGGCAGACCGTCGATGTCTTCGACGCGCGAGCGGAGCACCATGAACTGGAGCAGGTCGGGAACGACGTGAATCGAGACGGGGGTGCGCACGAGGCGGTCGAGCAGCGCCATCATCGCCTGCGACGACGCATGCGGCAGCGCCACGAAAACATGATCGATGTGCTGCTCGCTGACGATCCGTTCGGCATCGTTGATCGTGCCCAGGCATTCGAGGCCGGCCAGCTGGGCGTCGTCGCCGTTGCGGAGATAACCGGCAAGGCGAAATCCGAGCTCGTCGCGATGCGAGTTGATGCGCTCGACGACCGCGCGCGCGAGCTCACCGTTGCCCGCGATCAGCACGCGGTCGAGATCCTTTCCTTCACGATGCCGTGCCTCGACGAACTCACGAACGAGCGAACGCCCGATGATGACGAGCAGCATCGCGCAGACGAGAAAGATCGCCAGCGTCGCGCGTGAGTAGAGAACGTCGCGATTTCCGGGACGGACCCACAGCAGCACGCCGGACAGCACGACCGTCGCCACGACCGAGCCGATCGCGACCTGCAGCCATTCTTCCGCTTTGCTCCGCGTTGGCCGGACGTTGTAGAGCCCCTGGACCGCAAACGCGAGCGGAAACACGATCGTGATGATCGGCAGCAGCTCGATGTACGGAGCGATCGACTGCTGGCCTTTCGTCACGGGGATGACTTCGAACTGAAAACGCAGGAGGTACGCGCAGAGCATCGCCAGGTTCGACGCCAGGGCGTCGTTGACGAGGTAGACCGAGGCGAGGCCTCTGTGTTTCTGTTCGATCATTGAATGCGATTGAGCGCGCCCAGGAACTTCTCCGTGAAACGCGCACGCGAAAACTGGGCAGCGTGGGCGCGAAGTGCACCGCGATCCCACTCTCGCGACTCGACTTCATCGAGCGCACGGCGAAGCGACTCTACGTTCTGATCGTCGAAAAAAATCCCGGTACGGCCCTCGACGACGGTGTCGAGCACGCCGCCGGCGCGCAACGCCACGACCGGCGTGCCCACAGCCATCGCCTCGAGAGGCGTGATGCCGAAGTCTTCGATGCCGGGCAGGATCAAACTCCGCGCGCGAGCGAGACGCTCCACGATTCTATCCCTCTGTACGGAGCCCAGCAGCTCGACGTTGGGTGGCCGGCGGCGGCGGAGCTCGTCGAGCAGCGGCCCCGACCCGATGATGACGAGCTTCTTCCCCGTCGCCATCGCCAGGTCGATGCGTTTGTAAGGGACCAGCGCGGAGACGATGAGGTGGTAGTCGTCGCGCTGTTCAGGAAACGGCGCCTTCAAAAACTCTTCGTCCACGAACGGCGCCACCACCTCGGCACTCCGGTGGTAGTACTTCTCGATGCGGTCCTTCACGAAATGAGAATTCGCGAGGAACTGCGTGACGCCACTCGCGGTCCTGACATCCCATTTGCGCAGCCGCGATGCGACGATCGACGCGACCGCGCGACTGACGGGCTTCGATCGCGGAAAGTAGTCATCGAAACGATCCCAGACGTAGCGCATCGGCGTGTGGCAATAGCAGAGATGCGGCTTGCCGTGCGCGTTCACGCCCTTCGCCACGGCATGGCTCGACGAAACGATCCGGTCGAAGCCGCGAAGATCGAATCGTCGCGCTGCACCGGGGAACAGCGGGAGGAGCTTGCGGTAGTCGCTGATGCGCGTCGCGAGCGGCTGCAGATACGACGTATGAATCTTCCGCGATTCGATTTTCTGCGACACCGATCCGCGAAAATGAAACAGCGTGAAGAGCTCAGCGTCGGGCAGCACGTCGAGGATCGCTTCGAGCACCGCCTCGCCGCCCCGCATGCCGGTCAGCCAGTCATGGATGACCGCCACACGACCGAAGGCTGAAGGATGAAGGCTGAAGGCTGAAGGCTGACTACTCATCCTTCATCCTTCATCCTTCATCCTTTGATCCTCTTCCTTCTCGACACACTCATCGCACAACATGTCGTTGCGCAGGTACTCGTCCGCGGGCACTTCGCGCAGGCACTGGATGCAGAAGTGCCTGCCGGTGCGTTCCGGAAGGTTGCGCGGTGTGGGCTCGTCGTGCACGGCGAGCGTTTTAGCACGCCTACAGTTTCACAACGCCCTTGTATGTCCAACCCGAGGACGTGATGGCGTCCTGCAGTGGCTGCTTTAGCTCTTTCGTGTTGAAACGATAGTTGTAGACCTGGCCGGGGCGGAGCTCTTCGGTGAACGCGTACCCCTGGCCGAACGAGATCTCCTGTTTCTGCCCGCGGAATCCAATCATAGCGAACGAGAGCGTCGGGATCCCGGCTGACCACGAGACTTCGAGCTCGCGATCCTGCGCGCGCACTTCGTGCTTTTCCGGATCGAGCTTCATGAGAATGCGAAATGTCTTCTTGTATCCGGCCTTCTCGAAAATCTGATACCACTGCGCGTCGACAACTTTCCATTCAGCGACAACGTCGACGCCATCCGGCTTGCCGTCGACGATGCGATAAGGGGCCGTCGGACGATTGACTGCCAGAAGTTTCTGCTTGACCTGTTCCGGACTGAGCACAGGTACGCCGGCGGCCGGCCGCCGCGTGGACGTGAGAAAGTCCAGGAATCCCATGATGCCTCCTTGGTGTGAGGCGATCAGAATAGCTCGTCTACCGGCTTGTACGTGCCGTCTTTTGCGAACGGGACGTACTCGAAGCCGCGGCCGAGCGGATCATCCGGACGAACGATTGTGTAGTCGATGCCCAGGGCGGAGTAGATGGTGGCGGCGATGTCTTCGGGGCGGACGTCGCGATCGAATGAACCGTAGTCCTTGGCCTGATTGCCAACGTCGTCGGTGACACCCATCGCATGACCGCCACGCACACCACCGCCCGCGAACACCGCGGACATGCGCAGGTAGTGATCGCGCCCGCCGTTCGCGGTGATCGGGCCCGTGGTGCGGCCGAACTCTCCGATGATCACGACGAGCGTCTCATCGAGCAACATCTTGCCACTCGTTCCCGGCGTCGTGGCAAGATCGGTCAGCAACGGACCCATGGCGTCGTCGAGCTGCTTGCCCTGCGAGTAGAGCGAGTTGCCGGTCTTCCCGTAAATGTTGCTGTGGTGATCCCAGCCGCCGAACGTGACCTGGACGAAACGCGCGCCACGATCGGACGCGATGACATTGCGTGCCACGAGCAGCGAGTCGCCGAAGGTCGTCGCGCCGTAACGCGTGTGCTCATCCGCGCTGAAGCTGAATACCTGATTGATGTTCGGCGTGTCGATGAGCACCTTCGCCGCATCGTAGAAATTCGCCATGTCCGAAGCGTCTTTG
>DASVHS010000398.1:0-2895 GCA_036382495.1 Thermoanaerobaculia bacterium
CGTCGCGTCGGTCTCGATGTCTCGACGGTCGATCCGCAGCCCGTCGTCGAAGGCGAGAACTACGACACCTACCGCTACACGATGTCCGTCGTCGGCGGTTATCACGAGCTGGCCGAGTTCCTCGCGAACGTCGGCAATCTCACCCGCATCGTTCTTCCGGTGAACGTCGCGCTCGCGCTGCCGAACAACACGGCAACCGTGAAGGCGCACCAGAAGGAAGGCGAAGCGGCGATCGAGGCCAAGTTCCAGCTGCAGACCTTCGTCACAAAAACGCCGGTCGCGGATCCTTCATTCGATGCACCGCGTAAGAGCGGAGTGAAGTCATGAGCCAGCTTCTTCGCGGCGCGGCATGCGCGGCAATCACCCTCGCGGTGATGTCGTCGCAAGCGAGCGCCCAGTCATTTCCGAATATCAACAAGGCCAAGGAAGCGGCGACGCGATCCGTCGACGCGACCAACGCGCACACCAGCGCGATGACGGCCGATCAGTCGCCGCAGCCAATCGCGCAACCGGTATCGCAGCAGTCGAACCCGCCACAGAAGAATGGCGTGATCGTCAGCTCGAGCGGCTCTGTGAAGTCGAGCACTTCCACGAGCTCGACCTCTTCGGCCAAGCCTGGCCCGCAAACGCCCACGCCGCGCAACGGCAAGGGCGGTGCAGCAGCAGCCGCCGCGCCAGGGTCGAAGTCGGATATCTCGCTCGTTCGCGAGACGTTCAACTACACCGCCGATGGCCGTCGCGACCCATTCATGTCGCTGATGAAAACCGGTGAGCTTCGGCCCGCCGTTTCCGATCTGAAGCTCGTGACAGTGATCTACGATCCCGCCGGCCGCTCAGTCGCGATCCTGCGCGATCTCACTACGAAAGAGCAGTACCGCATCAAGGTCGGGCAGACGCTCGGCCGCATGCGCGTAGCATCAATCCAGCCCAAATCGGTGACGTTCACCGTCATCGCGATCGGTACGACCTTCCAGGAAGTGTTGGCACTCAACGATACAACGAGAGCGAGGACGCAATGAGGCGAGTCTGCACGCTGGTAGGGATGACGCTAATCGCGCTGGCTGCACGCGCGAACGTCGCCCATGCCACTACGACTGGCGAGACGAAGAGCGGTGAGGTCAAGTCGCTCGCCGTCGTCTCGGCTTCGGGGCGCGCCGAGGTCGTGATCGCGGTCGACGGTTCGGTGAGCATTCAGGACTTCTCGCTCGCGGATCCGTCGCGCGTCGTCCTCGACCTCAAGGGAGCGCGAATCAGCGCACCCACGCGACTGTATGATCACGTGCCTCGCGGCGGCGTGACCAACCTTCGCGTCGCGCAGTACCGTGAGAACACGGTGCGCGTGGTGATCGACCTCGACGCCGAACACAAATACGCGGTCACCCGCGACGCGAACGAAGTGCACATTGCGATCGACGCGCCGGCCGGGGTGGCATTCACCGCATGGCGCGCCACTCCGCAGATCACGAGCGCGGTTGCCTCGGGCGATGCCGCCTCGGACATCGCGCCCGATGTCGCGGTCGTGCACCCGACCTTCCGCAGGGCAAGCGTCGCTCCGGTGGCGCAGAACAAGTTCGCCGCCTCTGCAGCTCAGCCACGTATCACCGTCACCTATCAGGATGCGGACATTCGCGACGTGATCGCGGCGTTCGCAGTCTTCTCCGGCCGCACGATCGTCGTCGGCAAGGGTGTCACCGGCAACGTCTCCGCCGAAGTCCGTGACCAGCCATGGGACGTCGCGCTCCGCGCGATCCTCCAGGCGCAGGGACTCGCCGCGAAAGAAGATCAGGACGGCATCATCGCCGTCGACAGCTACGAGAACATTGCGAAGCAGCAGGCGTCCGAGCCGCTCACCACGCAGATCATCTCGGTGAACTACGCTCGCGCTGCAACGCTCGTCTCCACCGTCAAGAGCCTCCTCTCGAAGGAATGCGGACCGGGCAGCACGCCGGGCTCCGTCGGCACGAATTGCCAGATCCGCGGCGATGTCTCCGCTGATTCGGCCACCAACCGTCTGCTCGTCACCGATGTCGCGTCGCGGCTCCAGGAAATCTCGAACTATGTGAAGGACCTCGACGTTCGCACGCCGCAGGTCTCGATCAAGGCGAAGATCATCCTCGTCAATCGCACCAACATCGAGGACATCGGCGTCAGCTACGACTTCGGCTCCAACGGCACGTTCTTCAATGCACTGATGCAGCGCACCGATCCGTCCACCTTCAAGCCGGTCGACACGAACGGCGACGGCGTACCGGATGCAGTCACCGGCACACCGTTCTCGAAGGCGCAGAACGTGATCGAGATCGGCGGCAACTCGCTCGCAGCGGTGTCCAACGCCAATGCCCGCGTCGTCAACCCCGCCCTCTCGCTCATCTTCTCGACGGCGCTCGGCAAATTCAATCTGACGTCGTTCCTCGACGCGCTGCAGGAAGTTCGACTCGCCGACGTTCAGGCCGAGCCGAGCATCGTCACGCTCGACAATCGCAAGGCCGAGATCCTCTCCGGTGAAGAGACGCCGATTCGAATCATCGATATCGGATCGCTCAGCCAGGGCGGAACGGCAGCATCGGCGCCACGCGCGACGGTGTCGTTCAAGGAGACCGGTATCATCCTCACGGTCACCCCGCACATCACGAACAACCGCAAGATCCTCATGACGTTGCACGCCGAGCGCTCGCAGCTCCAGGCGGCCGCGTCTGACCTCGGATACACCTTCCTCAAGCAGCGCGCCGACAACGAGCTCCTCGTCGGCGACGGCGAGACCGCCGTCATCGGCGGGCTGACCGTCACCTCGGTGACGCAGTCGAAGGTCGGCATTCCGCTCCTCGTCGACCTGCCGTTCATCGGCAAGCTGTTCGGCGAGACGCGTACCGAAGAAGACAAGAACGACCTCCTGAT
>DASVHS010000399.1:0-7266 GCA_036382495.1 Thermoanaerobaculia bacterium
TGCCGCCGCCCAGATTCCTCGCCGTCTTCGCGGCTCGGAATGACGTGGCGTGTTGAACCGTTGCACGACTGCCAATGTCAGAAGTCCTTCACGAGAAGCCTGTCCGCCGCGTCGGGATGATTTCTCTCGGGTGTCCGAAGAATCTCGTCGACGCCGAGATCATGCTGGGGCAGCTGCGTGCCCAGTCGGAGATCGTGATCACGAACGACATGGACGACGCCGATGTCGTGATCGTGAACACGTGCGGCTTCATCGACGCGGCCAAGCAGGAGTCGATCGACACGATCCTCGAAGTCGCCGAGCGCAAGGGCAGGGGGCTGGAGCGGTTGATCGTCACCGGCTGCATGGTGCAGAAGTACCGCGCCGATCTGCAGCAGTCGATTCCCGAGATCGACGCCTTCGTCGGGCTCGATCATCTCGAAGCGATCACGGGAGCGGTCACGGGCGACGTCGACGCCGCACCGGTGAAGCGCAAGATGTCCGTCCGTCTTTACGAGGATTTGCCGCGCGTTCTCGTCAACGGAACGGCGCATGCCTATCTCAAGGTGTCCGAGGGCTGCTCGAACCCGTGCACGTTTTGCGCGATTCCGCAGATGCGCGGCAAGTTTCGCAGCCGGAGCGTCGAGTCGCTCGTTCGTGAAGCGCAGCAGCTGCAGAAGCAGGGAGTCAAAGAGCTCTGCCTCGTCGCACAGGACACGACCCGCTACGGCCAGGACATCGGCATCGATCACGGGCTCACGCATCTCGTGAAGTCGCTGCTCGCCGAGACCGACTTCGAGTGGGTCCGCTTCCTGTACGCGTATCCGGGCAGTCTCGACTGGTCGCTGTTCGAGCTGATGGGCACCGAGAAGCGGTTCGTGTCGTATTGCGACATCCCGCTGCAGCATGTGTCGGCGAGTGTTCTCAAGACGATGCGCCGTCCCGGCTCGCCGCAGGATTACCGCGAGATGGTGACGCGCATGCGCGAGCTCGTCCCGGACATGTCGCTACGCACGACGTTCATCACCGGACATCCGGGCGAGGGACCGAAAGACTTCGGCGAGTTGTACGACTTCGTCGAGTGGGCGCAGTTCGACCAGATGGGCGCGTTCGTGTACTCGCCGGAAGAATTCACGCCGGCGTCGAAGATGGCCGACCTGCCGACGCGCCAGACCGCCGAGCGCCGGCGCGCGAAGCTCATGGAGCTACAGCAGAAGATTTCGGCGTCGCGCAACGAGGCGAAGGTCGGACGAACGTTCGACGCGATCATCACGGGCGTCTGCGATGAGACCGAGCATCTGCTCGAAGGGCGGCTGATCTCTCAGGCGCCGGAGATCGACGGACGTCTCCTGATCAACGACGGCCTCGATCGTCTGCCCGCTGAGTTGCCGGCATTCGCTCGCGTCGAGATCAGCGACGCGCACCCGTACGATCTCGTCGGCGCCGTCGTCGCGTAATCAGCACTGCATCACGCCTCGCGAAACGATCACCCACTGTCCGTTCTGGCGCTCGAACCCGTACATGTGACCGACGCCGCAGTCCATCGACATCTCGCCCGGCCTTGGTTTCGGCGGCTTGCCGGTCCAGAGCGTGACGTTCGCGCGATCGCCGTTGACTTCGAGTTTGTCGATGCGGATATCGCCGGCCGGAATCGCGTTGTTCGGATCGAGCTCGTGCAGCGCGAGTTGGAGAACTTCGTTCTGTGCTGTGGTGCGCGCCGGCGATGCACTCACAGCAGTCGAGCACGGAAGGACGTGCGCCTCGGCTCCCCCCGCTTCGACGCCGGCGATGGTTCCGAGTGTTCTCGCGAGATCGTCCGGTGACGCCGCGAGATCGTAGCGGCCGCTCTTCACGCCATACCCCCAGAACAAAAGCGGCACGTGAGTGTCGTCCTCCACAGGCTGACCGTGCGTCGTGCTGTTGCTGCCCCACGTCCAGATCCAGTTCGGTTTCAGTGCGATGAGCACATCGCCCGATCGTCCCGTCATGTAAGAGCGCTGCATGCGCTTTTCGGCTTCGGATGGTTTTTTCAGATTGCGCAGCTCGGTGTCGGTCCACGCTTCGTCGATTCCCGGCAGTCCGAGGAGGATGTTGCGGAGGGCGAGTTTGACGCGTTCGCGGTCGAGTTTCAGCGCGCGGATGCGGGCGTCGTTGATGAAGAGCGCCGGCTCCTCGAAAAAGAAGACGAGCGCGTGCGAGTACGGTGCGCCGGCGGCGAACGGGACATGAAGGCGGATCGCCAGCTGCTTCTCGATTTCGACGCGCAACGGCGGCAGGTCGGAAATGCGTTGGCCGTGTCTGGAAGGGTTTCGCAGATCGACGCGCCCGGCATCGGCGTTTGGATTGCGCAACTTCACGATCTCCGGCGTCGACTGCACGCCGTGATCCGCGGTCAGCGCCACGACGACGTGATCGCCGAATCGCCGGTCGAGGATATCGAGAAACCTCTGCAGCGACCGATCGAGACGCACCATTCCGTCGGCGACTTCCATCGAGTCGGGACCGTAGTAGTGGCCGTAGTAGTCAGTCGGCGAGATGCTGACGAAGAGCACATCGGGCGTTCCGGTATGAGTGCCGAGGGACTCGGCGCTGATCGCGTATGAGGCGAAGTCGAATGTGAGATCGATTCCGTACGGTGTGTAGACGAGCTCGCGGATGTTTTCGATCGGATGGGGGAACGTGCCGCCGTATCTCGTATTTTTCAGCGGCCACGCTTCCGGAGGATCGAACGTGACTCGCTTGAGATCAGCGGCGGGGATGAACGATGACGCCGTCCATTGACGCGAGGCGGGGATGTACCCCGTGACCGTCGAGTTGAACGAGAACAGTTTCGGATCGAAGTGGTAGTAGCTGGACGAGATGAAGCCGGGCAGCGACGGATCGAACCAGTACGCGCCGTCGGCGTTGCGGCCGGCCATCAGGATCGCCGCGCGATCCTTGAGTGCGATGCCGATCACGCGCGCGCCCGGATACTTCGCCTTCACGCGATCGCCGAGACCTTCGCCGACGAGCGAGCGCGGGGACATGCCGCTCGTTTTTCCTGCGGTGACGGTGACGCTGTCGTCGTAGACGCAATACCGCGGCGAGCCACGATCCACTTCGTACCAGTTCGGTTGCGACGGATCAGGCGGCGACTTCAAGGGGGGCTCGAACCCGCCCTGGTCGTTGAAGTACCAATCCCATTGCTTCGTATTCACGGCGCTGTCGCGTTCATACCAGTTGTTGCCGACGATGCCGTGTTCGGACGGATTCCTGCCGCTGCCGATCGTCGCGTGGCCCGGACCGGTAAAGGTGACGGCGTGCAGGTAATGCGCATTCGGGAACGTCGCGCCCGACTTGAGAAAACGATTGAACCCGCCGCCCGCGAACCACGGCGCGAATCGCTCGAGGTAGTCGTAACGCATCTGGTCGATGCTGATCACGACGATGAGGGAGGGGGGCTGACCGGTTACCGGTTGCCCGTTACCGGTTACCGGTATGGTCAACAACAGCAGCAGCACGGGTAACAGGTAACCGGTAACAGGCAACTTTCTTCTCGTCATCATTTCAACGCCTCGATTTTCCTCTTCAGTTGCTCACATGCAGTCCCGCTGCCCGCGACCGTCGTTTCCCACGAGCCGTACGCGGGATTCGGCAGGATGAACCACGACGTGCCCCATTTGTCGCGGTTCGCGCGAATGAGATCGAATCGCTGGTCGCCGGTCATGCCGAGCGCGGAAACGAAGTCGTTGAGGTCGTCGCCGAACAGGAGAAGCACGCGATAGCGCGACGCGACGTAATCACGGCGGGGAGTCTTGTCGGCCGTGCTCCATTCCGGACGCTCACCTCGCGTGAGGATCGTGTCTTCCTTCGCGTCGAGCGGATAGCCGAGCGTCTCGAGGTTGCGCCGCGTCGCCGCTTCCTCGCTGGCCATGCGATTCGTGACGTAGAAAGGAGTCACGCCACGCGACCGCGCGTACGCGAGAAACTCCGCCGCCCCTGGGACGGCAGTCGCCGCGGATTCCGATACCCACTGACTCCACGCCGCGGGGTCGTACGATTTTCCCTGCTTCACCATCCGCGCTTCGAACGGCAGGTTCAGCATCGCCGTCTCATCGAGATCGAGGATGACCGCGGGAGGTTTGTCCAGCGGCGTCGCCAGCACGACGTCGAGCGCATTCCGCGCAACGGCATACGTCTGGGTTGCCAGCGCGCGATATTCAGCCGACGTCTGTAACCATGCCGTGGCGTTGACGAGCGCGAGACCGGGATTACACGGGAGAGCTGCGGGCTTCGTGGAAGCGCACGCGCTGAAGAGCAGGAGAACAATCGCGAGTTTCTTCATACATGAAAAGGGCCACCGTCGCCGGTGGCCCCTGGATCACTGCTGGAGGGATCGATTTAGAAGATGAGCTTTGCCGCGACCTGGAACTGACGCGGGCTGACTTCGGTGCTGTAACCCTGAACGGCACCGAAGGTCTTGACGGCCTTGCCGGCCACCGTGTTCGTGAAGTTCGTGACCGTGTACTTGTCCGTCGACGCGGTGTAGGTGATTTTATACAGGTCCTGGTTCACGCCGGTGACGACTTTCATGTTCTTGTTGAGCAGGTTGAACACTTCGCCAATCAGCTGGATCTGCATGCCGTGCGTGACGTTGAAAAGCTTGGTGAGGCGGACGTCGTCATCCCACACGCTGGGCTGGCGGAAGCTGTTGCGGCTGATCATCTGCGCACCCTGTGCGCTCAGGAACGCCGCGAACTGCGATTTCGTCATGCCGCTGCCCTGCGTGAGGTCGATGATCGCTCCGTGCGAGTCCACGAACACCGGCGTGAAGTTCGCCGCGACGCTCGTTTGCGCCTGGCCGGTGAGACTGTTTGCCGTGCAGCCGCTGCAGGTGAAGCTGATTGCGCCCGTGTACGGGTAGCCGCTGTGCCAGAACGCGACCGTGGAGATCTCGAAGCCGAACGGCAGGCGATAGATGAGGTCGCCGACGACTCGATGCTTGATATCGTTGTCGCTCGGTCCTTCGCTCAGGGCCGGATTGTTCGGATCGATGAGGAACGTGGTCGATGTCGACCGCGTGTTCGTCTCGTCGTCGATCGAGCTCGCATGCGTGTAACTGACATCCCAGGACAGCTTCGAGTCGTTGAGCGCGAGCTTGTGAAACTCGGCCGTCTGAGCGCGGTACCACGCGTTCTCGTTGCTCGTGATCTCGCGGATGACGCCCATGTCGGCGTACGGCCGGTTCGGATTCGCGGCGCTGTTGTAGTCGTACACCGGCATGTTGCCGAGGACCACACCGGTCGGGACCAGGTTGCGGTTGACGGTGCCCTGGATGTGCGACAGTTTCGAATAGACGGCGCTGACACCGGCGCTATAGGTCGTGCCCACCTGCTGTTCGAACTGCAGGCTCGATCGCCATGCTTCCTGTGCCTGATAGTCGGGGCCGATCGTCACGAGGTTCGCTCCCAGCTTCGACTTCGCGAGGAAATCGGTGGGCGAGAGAATGTTCGGATAGGTGGGGCACGGATTCGTCGCCGTTGCGGTGCAGGTGAATGTGGACGTAATCAGTGCGCCGCTGATGCCCTGGATCGGCGAGGCCAGCAGGATGTCCGGCATGTACTCGTAGAACTTGCCGGTGCCGCCGCGGAGGACTGAGCGGCCGTTCCCCATGACGTCGTATGCGAAGCCGAGGCGCGGCGCGAGGTTGTTCTTGTCGTTTTTGATCTGGCTGAGGAACTCGGGGTGCTGCGGGAACGCATTCCCACTCGGGCGCGGCGTTGCTTCGTAGTCGTAACGCAGGCCGGCATCGAGGGTCAGCCGGCGACCGAGGTGGAAGCTGTCGTTGGCGTAAACGCCCCACAGGTTCGTGTTCCACCGGACGTCGCCGTTCGCCGGGCCGTAGGCCTGCTGGAACGTATTGGGCGTGTTGTTGAGGAACGCGGCCAGGGTGTTGAACGCGAACATGCCGCCCGCGAAGCGCGGGAACGAGTCGAACAGCTGACGGTGCAGCAGTTCTCCACCGACCTTCAACGACTGGCCGTGCCACTGGTACTGCACGGTGTCCTTGATCTGATATTTCTTTTCGTCGGCGGTGTTCGGCGTCGTGTCGTTCGCACCGAAGAACTGGTTCGTTCCCCAGTTGACCGAGAACTCGGTGCCGCCATAGACCGAGGTCACGGGACGCTGATCGCGGCCCATCTGGCCGATGAACTGGTTGAACAGGTTGCTGCTGAAGACCGTGTCGCCTTCGAGGGCGGCCTGGTAGAACTTGTCGACTTCGTTGGTCTGATTGAGGCCGAATGAGTTTGTCGCGCCGCTGTTCGTGGTGTTGAACTTCGTGATGTTGTCACGCAGCGACCAATGATTCTTGTCGCCGATGTTGGCGTCAACCTTTCCGAGGTACGTGTTGAGCTTGTTCACCTGGTCGTATCCGAGGCCTGCCTGATACGGAGCACCCACGGCCGTCTGAATCTTCGCGAGCACCGCCGCCTGCTGATCCGCGGTGAGTGCGAGAAACTGCGCGGACGAGCGCATGTCGTTTCCGATGAGGTTCGGCTGCGACTGCTTCTGTCCGTCGGCGTTCAGGAAGTAGAAGACCTTGTCGTGGACGATCGGACCGCCGAGCGCAAATCCCGGCTGCGTGGAATCCTTCGCCAGGAAGCTGTCGCTGACGGCGAGCGGATAGCTCACACCGTCGATCGTCGTGGGGAACACCGTCGAGCGCGAAGCGGCCCATGACTTTCTACGATCGAAGTAGAACACCTCGCCGTCGATGCTGTTCGTGCCGCTCTTGGTGATCGCGTTCACGACAGCGCCGACGCCATGGCCGTATTCCGCGTCGTACTCCGTGCGGATGACCTGGAACTCCTTGATCGCCGCTTGCGAGAACGTGAACGGTGCGCGCGAGCCGCCGGTCTGCTGGCCGAAGAAATCGTTGTTCGAGCTCGCGCCGTCGATGTTGTAGTCGGTGGAGAGGGGACGCGCGCCATTCGCGGTGATCGCTGCGCCCGTGAAGGCGTCCACGGTCACCCCAGGCGTGAGCGACGCCAGCGAGCGGAAATCACGTCCAAGCAGAGGAAGGTTTTCGATTTGCTTGTTCGTGACCGACGTCGCCTGACCGGTACGCTGCGTATCGATGACCGGTGCGACCGCCGAGACCGTAATCACTTCGGTCAGTTGGGGTGCGAGCTTCAGGTCCGTTTTCGTGTCGTTGCCGAGGAGGACAGTCACGGACGGTGCTGACGTCTTGCCGAGACCGACCAGCTCCGCGTCGACGCGGTAGCGTCCCGGCGGCAGGAGGTTGAA
>DASVHS010000400.1:0-1851 GCA_036382495.1 Thermoanaerobaculia bacterium
ACGCTGAGTGCAGCTTCTGTGTGGGTGCGGGCTTCAGCCCGCACACCGCGGGCTGAAGCCCGCGGCCACACAGAGGCAGTCCTCCTCGTGCTGCTCGTCGCGATCATCGCGGAGGTATGGACTGCCACCGCCGGATGGAACCCGACGCTGCGCGCCGAGGAGATGTATCCGGCGACGCCGCTGATCGAGAAGCTGCAGTCGCTGCACGCGCAGCAGCAGCCGAACTCGCCGTTCCGCATCGTCGGGATGGGTCCGACGTTTTTTCCGAACACATCCGCGATGTTCGGCCTCGAAGACATCCGTGCCCACGATCCGATGGCGAACGGCCGATACCTCGGCATGCTCCGCGTGCTGACCGGCTACGACACCGAGGATTACTTTCCGAAGTGGAAGAACGTCGAGACGCGCGTCCTCGACTTCCTGAACGTCAAGTACGTGGTCACGCCACCAAACGCCGATCTGCACGATCAGCAGCGGTACGCGCTCGCATACGACGGACGCGATGGCCGCGTGTTCGAGAACCGGGACGTTCTTCCCCGGTTTTATCCGGTGCACAACGTGATCCTCGAGTTCAACAACAATCGCTTCGTGTACCTCCTGCAGACGGAAAAGGACTGGGCGCACACCGCGTTACCGAAGAGTCTTCCGGTTCGTAACGACGCGGAGAGGACTGACCTTCTGGCGCCGCGCGTCAAAGGCTCGACCGACGCAACGATGCGGATCACGCACGCGACCGGTACCGATTTTCAAATGTCCGGCGTCGCGCCTCGATACACGTTCATCGTCAGCAGCATCCCGTTCTGGCCGGGCTGGAAAATCGAAAGCAGCGGCCAGAGTCTCACTCCGCTTCACGTCAACGGAGCGTTCCTCGGATTCGTCGTTCCGCCCGGCAGGTTCGACGTGCACGTGTGGTACTCGCCGATGACGTTCTGGGGCGGCGTGTGGGTGGCGGTTGCGACGATTATCGGAATTTGCGGTTCAGCCGTTCTCGTGCGACGCCGTCGACTCGCGTCAGCAGAGGGGCGAGAATCTCGCGCTGTTTCTTGACGAGCTGGGCGATGCCGCTTTTCGCGAGCGCCATCATCGCCTGCATCTCCTCTTCGCTGAACGTCGCGCCCTCGCCGGTTCCCTGCAGCTCGATGAAGCGGCCCTTCTCGGTCGCGACGACATTCATGTCGACGCCGGCCTTCGAGTCCTCTTCGTAATTGAGGTCGAGGACCGCGCCGCCGCCGATCATCCCGACCGAAACCGCGGCGATGAAGTCGCTCACGGGCCAGTTCGGGAGATTGCCGTCGACGTACATGCGGCCGAGCGCGGTGACGAGCGCGACATACGCGCCGGTGATCGATGCGGTGCGCGTTCCGCCATCCGCCTGGATGACGTCGCAGTCGATCCACACCGTTCGCTCGCCGAGCATCTCTGCGTTCACCGCCGCTCGCAACGATCGTCCGATGAGCCGCTGAATCTCCATCGTCCGCCCGCCCTGCTTGCCTTTCGCCGCCTCGCGCTCGACGCGATCGGTTGTCGCGCGCGGCAGCATTCCGTACTCGGCCGTCACCCACCCTTTGCCGCTGCGATACATGAACGGCGGCACTTTTTCCTGAATCGACGCCGTGCAGATGACTTTCGTGTCGCCGACTTCGATCAGCACCGAGCCTTCCGCGTGCTTCGTGAAGTTCGGATGGATGATCACCGGCCGCAACTGATCGGCCGCACGGCCATCGCCGCGAACTCGCGCAACCGCGCTCATGCCGGGACGCCCTCGGCGATCTCTGCGCCCTTCGGCACGACGACGATGCCCGAGTCGGTCACTGTGAATCGCTGGCGATCCGCTTCCAGGTCGTATCCGAT
>DASVHS010000401.1:0-9519 GCA_036382495.1 Thermoanaerobaculia bacterium
ATTCGAACGCGCTGCCGCTCTTCGGACTGAATTTCGGATTGGAGCGGATGATCGCGCGATGCAGCTCGCGAAACGCGCGCGGCAGCAACGGCACACGCGACGGTACGGCCATGCTGCGAACGAATCGCGGGATTTTCTGGAACGTGGTGTAGCCGCCGAACAGCTCGTCGCCGCCTGTCCCAGACAATACGACTTTCAGTCCGTGTGCGGCCGCGGCCCGGCTGACAAAGTACGAATTGAACGCGTCGGTGGTCGGTTGATCCATCGCCGCACGCATACGCGGCAGCTCGCGAAGGAATTCATCGCGCGTCAGAACACGAGTCTCATGACGGAATCCATATCGCTTCGCCACCTCTTCGGCCAGCGGTGCTTCATCGTGACGTGTTCCGCGGTACTCATCGAACGCCAGCGTCACCGTGCGCAGGGGCGTGTCGGTGAATTCCTGAGCGATCGCAGTGAGCGACGTCGAGTCCTTGCCGGACGAAAGGAACGCGCCGACCTCGACGTCGGACACCATGTGATAGCGAACCGATTCGCGGATCTGCTCGCGCGCGTCATCCTCGCCGCCGGCGGCCCGGCGTGACGCTTCGGCCCACTCTCGGGCGATCGAATAAAAGCATTTCGGCTCGCCGACACCGTGTTCATCGATCGTGATCGACGTTCCGGACGGGACGGCGCGAATCCCCTCGTGGATCGTGAACGGTTCCGGCACCGACCCTCTCAGAAGAAAGCCGGTGAGTCCCGCGAGATCAACGCCGCGCGGAATCGGCATCGACAACAACGATCGGACCTGCGAGGCCGCACGGACGGTCCCGTCGTGCGATGAGTAGTAAAGCGGCTTGATCCCGTACGCGTCGCGCGCGAGGAACAGCGTCCGCTCGGCGTTGTCCCAGATGCACAGCGCGAACATGCCGCGGAGCTTCGGCAGCATCGCCTCGCGCTCCCTCGCGTACATCGCCAGAAGAACTTCGGTATCGCTCGTCGTGCGCATCGGCCCGGAGTCGCGCTCGAGATCGCGGCGCAGTTCGTTGTGGTTGTAGATCTCGCCGTTGAACACGATCGTCAGGCGGCCGTCGCGGCTGATCATCGGCTGCGCGGCGCGCGGCGTCGGATCGATGATCGCGAGACGCCGGTGTCCCATCCCCACGCGATGATCGGCGGAGATCCACAGTCCGCAACCGTCGGGACCGCGCGAGATCATGCAGTCGCGCGCGGTGGTCAGCTCCCCCTCGCGGACGTCAGGCGCACCGGCCCGAAATGCGTAAATGGCGACGATGCCGCACATGAGCTCGAATCATAGCCTCCGCGCGGTTTACCATAGATAAATGTCATGCGACCACGTCGGAGGGCCGGAATTGATCGAGATGGCGGAGCAGCATCTGCGCTCGAACGGCGTCCCGGCCGCAGCCTGGAAGGGGTCGAAGTTCCGATACACTCAGAACCTCGACGATTCGATGTGGGCCTCGGTCTGCGTCGAGATCGAGCGGCGCGGAGATCAGTGGATCGTGACGCGTCTCGATCGCAGCAAGGAATCGGCGCCCGCGCCGGAGACAGGATTTCGGGTGATCAATCAATGAAACGACTTGCGCTGATGCTCGTTCTATTCACTGCGACGACATGTCTTGCTGCCGATTGGCAGGCTGTCGAAACGATTCTCGGTCGCAGCGGCACGTCACTGCCCGGCGGCGTCTACAAGTTCGCGTTTCCGCGAGCGGACCTCCAGGTCGACGTCGACGGCATCCGCATCCGGCCCGCCCTGGCCCTCGGCTCATGGGCCGCGTTCAACGGAACGATGGTCATGGGCGATCTGGTCCTGACCGAAGAAGAAGTGAACAACGTCATCTCCGCGCTGCAGGCGGGAGGCATCGAGCAAAGCGCCGTGCACAATCATCTGCTGCATGAATCGCCGCGCGTCGCGTACGTGCACTTCGAAGGTCACGGCGACCCCGCCGTGCTGGCGAAGACGCTGCGGAGCGCGCTCGACCGAACAAAGACGCCGATGCAGCCGCCTGCACCCCCCGCCTCCCCCGCCCCCCTCGACCTCCCCACCTCCGACCTCGACCACATCCTCGGCGCCACCGGCAAGGCGAATGGCGGCGTCGATCAGTTCAGCATCCCTCGCGGCGACAAGATCACGATGAACGGGATGGAAATCCCGCCGTCGATGGGCGTCGCCACCGCGATCAATATTCAGCCGACGGGCTCAGGACACGCCGTTGCAACTGGCGACTTCGTGATGATCGCGAGTGAAGTCAACCCGGTCATCCGCGCGTTGCGCAAAGGCGGCATCAGCGTCACGGCGTTGCACAGTCACATGCTGACCGAGCAGCCACGTCTCTTCTTCATGCATTTCTGGGGAAACGACGACGCGATCGCGTTGGCGAAGACGCTGCGCAGCGCGCTCGACGCGATGTCATTCCGAGCCGCGAAGTCGGCGAGGAATCTGGGCGGCGGCACGCGGGACGAGCCCACCACCCAGATTCCTCGCGCTCGGCGGCGCTCGGAATGACTTAACTCACGATCGCCGTCTCTCCCGTCACCTGCTCGAGATCGGCCTCTTCCCTCACCCATTCTGTGGTGCGGAACGACTTCTCCCAGATCGCGACGACAACAGTCGCCAGGCAGTTGCCGATCACATTCACGCACGTGCGCGCCATGTCCATCAGCTCATCGACGCCGAGGATGACGAGAACGCCTTCGGGCGGCAGGCCGAACGATGCGAGAGTGCCGAGAAGGATCACGAGCGATGCGCGGGGAACTCCGGCGACGCCTTTCGACGTCAGCATGAGCGTCAGCAGCATGATGATCTGCTGACCGAACGGCATGTGCACGCCCGCGGCCTGGGCGACGAAGATCGACGCCAGCGACAGATACAGCGTCGTCCCGTCGAGGTTGAAGCTGTAGCCGGTCGGCAGCACGAAGCCGACGATCCGGCGCGGCACGCCGAGGCGCTCCATGTTCTCCATCGCTTTCGGCAGCGCGGATTCGGAGGACGTCGTCGCGAACGCGATCGTCGCCGGCGTTTTCACTGCGCGCAGAAAATCGCGCAGCGGAACACGGAAGATGAGCGCGACCGGGAGCAGCACGAACAACAGGAAAAAGATCAGCGCGCCGTAGAGCGTGCCCACGAGCATTCCGAGGTTCTTGAGAACTTTGAGGCCGGAGTGGCCGACGGTGTTCGCCATCGCCGCGCCTACCCCAACCGGCGCGAACTTCATCACGAACTCGGTGAAGCGGAACATGACGTCGGCCAGCGACTCGCACCAGGCGATGATCGGTTTGGCGCGATCGCCGACACTCGTCACCGCCAGCGCGAAAATCACGGTGAAGACGACGATCTGCAACACGTCGCCTTCCGCCATCGCCTTGATGATCGACGTCGGTGAAAGATGCGCGATGATCTCGCCGAACGTCTGCGGCTTCGTCGCCGTCAGGCCACGCGCGGCTGCATCGGCGGCGTTGACTTTGAGCGACACGCCGACACCCGGCTTGGTGAGGTTCACTGCCGCCAGTCCGATGAACAACGCGAACGTTGTCACGATCTCGAAATAGACGAGCGCTTTGAGGCCGATCCGGCCGACCTGGCGGATGTCACCGGTCCCGGCGATGCCGATCACGAGCGTCGAGAAAATCAGCGGGGCGATGACCGACTTGATCAGGTTGAGGAACAGGATCGACAGCGGCCGCAGCGCGATGCCCCAGTCCGGCTTGAGCCACCCCAGCAGAATGCCGAGGATCAGGCCGATGAAGATCTTGGTCGTCAGCGAGACTTTCGGGAGCGCCATGAGGCGGAGTGTATCTGCGGAGACCAGACTCGGCTAGAGGTTTGCTTATGCAATGCCCGTCGTGCAAAAACATCATGCGCTGTGGGTTGCGGTTCCCGTTCTTCTGATCATCACGCTTTTCTCGTTGTTCGCGTGCTGCTGCCCGGGGCGCCGGGCGGCTGTGACGCCGGTGACCACACCCGAGGCGGTGCCGCCGATCGGGACCGCGAATCTGCCTGTCCCGACCGAGGCTGTCCCGGCGAAAGAGACCGAAGCGCAGATGGTGAACGTGAAGTTCCGCGTCGACCCGACGGTCGCGCTGCACATCCATCAATTGCGCGGACAGATGTTCGACAAGGAATCGGGCAAGCCGCTCAACTTCGATGACAAGCGTTCGTTCATCGTCCGCATTTTCAACGGCCAGATCGGAGTCACGGGACAATCGCTCACCGATCTGCTCAACCGCTACGTCTTCAACTACAGCGGAACGCCGCTGAAGGACCTCGTCGTCCGCATCGAGGACGGACATCTCGTGCAGGAAGGGACGATGCATAAGATCATCGACATTCCGTTCAAGATGATCGCGGATGTTTCCTCGACGGCTGACGGCTGGATCCGCATCCATCCGACAAAGATCGAGATCTGCAATCTGAACGGCGCCGCGCTGATGAAAGCGTTCGGCATCACGCTTGAGAAGGTGTTGACGAAGCTGCCACCCGGCGTTCGCGTCGAAAAGAACGACCTGCTCATCGAGCCGCTGGGCATCCTGCCGCCGCCGAAGATCGAAGGAAAACTGGTCTCGGTGCGGATCGACGGCGACGAGCTGATGCAGGAGTTCGACGACGGCCGGAACATCGCGCCGCTGCAGCTACCCGTGCCGGCGAAAAATTTCATCTACCTGCAGCACGGCACGCTGCGGATGGGAAAGCTGTTCATGGTCAACGCGGACATGCAGGTCATCGACACCGATGAGAGCGATCCCTTCGACTTCTTCATCGATCGATACAACGCGCAACTGGTGGCCGGCTTCGATCACAACCGCGCCGACTACGGACTAACGGTGTACATGCGCGACTTCGAAGATGTCGGAAAGCCCCCACGGCCGGGTGAGCACCCTCTCCCCGTTCAGCCCTGAATCAGTGTGGGTGCCACACAGAATCATTCTGGACTCATGAACCTGTCCCTTTCTGGGTCTTTACGGTGGCCAGTGGACACTCACAGAATACGGTCTTCATGTTCGTGCGACCCTGCTGGCGGCCACAGTCGCCCGAAGAGACGGTGGCGATCATCGACAACTACCCGTGGGCACTTCTCGTCAACAACGGCGAGGACGGACCGTTCGTCACAAATCTTCCCCTTCTCCTCGACCGCACCCGCGGCCCCCACGGCACCCTCCTCGGGCACCTCGCGCGATCGAACGATCACGCAGCGGAGTTGTTCAAAGCGACCGCGCCGACTCTCGCCGTGTTCCACGGTCCTTATTCTTATGTGACGCCGTCGTGGTATCCCAATCGCGACATGCCGGGCACGTACTACTACACCGCCGTTCATTGCTACGGACGCGTCCGTGCACAGAGCGACGAAGCGCTGGAAGCGACGTTGAAAATCCTCAACGACCGCATGGAGAAGCCGATCCCGGGCGGGTGGCGCATCGACGAAGTCCCGCGCTCCGAGATCTCGCGGCGATTGCCGAGCATCGCCGGCTTCGAGATCGAGATCGAGCGTCTCGAAGCGAAGTTCAAGCTGGGGCAGGATGAGCCGCGCAAGGACGCGATGGCTGTCGCCGCACGGCTCGGTGCGTCGGCCGACCCTTCGCAGCGTGAGCTCGGCGAAGCGACGCGCCGCGCAAACGTCGATCGGCCGGAGTGACTACGGAGGCGAACCGCCATGCGCAATCTGTCCAACCTCTGGATTGACCGATCCGCACGGCCGACGCTGCAGGATCAACTGGCGCGGCAGATCCGCGAGCGCATCCGCAGCGGCGATCTCGCTCCGGGCGATTCTCTTCCGTCGACGCGCGATCTCGCGACCGAGCTCAAAGTCTCGCGCAACACCGCGGTCTACGCGTACGAGCGGCTGATGAGCGAAGGCTACCTCGAGTCATCTTCACGAGCCTGTGTCTTCGTCAGCCCGTCGATCACCATGCCGCGCGAGCCGAAGCGAGCGGTGACACCGAAGAAAGCATCGACGCGTTCGACGCCCGCGGTGACCCAGCCGCCACTCAGCGCGCCGAAACCGTTCCGGCCGTGCCAGCCCGACGTCGGACTCTTCCCGCTGCTCACATGGAATCGGATGCGCGGACGGGCGTTGCGACGCGAGGGCCGGAACATCCTGCATTACCAGGCCTCGTGCATCGCCGGCCTGCCGGCGCTGCGGGAAAATGTCGCGACGTATCTGCGCGACCATCGCGGCGTCCGTTGCGACTCGCACCAGGTGGTCATCACATCGGGTTCGCAACAAGCGCTCTTCCTTCTGGCGATGTTGCTGCTCGAGCCGGGCGATCGCGTTTACGTCGAGGATCCCGGCTACGTCGAAGCCCGTCTGGCGTGGCGCAACGCGGGCGCGAAGATCGTGCCGGGGCGCATCGATGAACAAGGTCTGCGTCTGCCGGACAAGGGCAGCAAAATCGCGCTCATTTACACGACGCCGTCGCGGCAGTTTCCGACCGGCGTCTCGCTTTCGCTGGCGCGCCGGCTCGCGTTCATCGACTACGCAACACGCAATCGATCCTGGATCATCGAAGATGACTACGACTCGGAACTGCGATACGGCGCCGCGCCGCTGCCGAGTCTGCAGAGCCTCGATACGAGCGGACGCCTGATCTATACCGGCACGTTCAGCAAAGTCCTGTTCCCATCGCTTCGACTCGGATACGTCGTGGTGCCGGACACGCTCGTCGATCGCTTCATCGAGCTCAAACATTTGAGCGACGACCATCTGCCGTTGCTCGATCAGGCCACGCTGGCCCTGTTCCTCGAAAGCGGCGCGTTCTACTCACACATCCGGCGCTGCCGGCGCGAGTACGCATCGAGGCACGCGCTGTTTCTCGATCTTTTCGCGAAGACGGATCTGCCGCTGACGTTCGAGCACACGGACGGCGGAATGAATGTCGTCGCCTATCTGCCGGACGGCAGCGACGACGTAGCGTGGTCGAGCCGCCTGCAGGAATCCGGCTTCGATGTCCCGGCGCTGTCGCATTACGCGATCGAACCGACGCGTCCCGGACTCGTGTTCGGGTTCACCGCCTTCACCGATGACACAATCCGCGTCGAGTTCAAACGAATGCACCCGATCCTCAAGGAACTTGCAGCGCGAAAGGTCAAACGACGATGAAGAAGCTCACGACGCTGATCCTCTTTGTCATCGCCACGTCTCTGGCGGCCCAGCCGCTCCCTCCCTTGCCGTACGATCACATCCTTCGCTACGACGATCTGACGAAGCTTCTCCAGGCATGGGTCGATGCGCGTCCGAATCTCGTTGCGCTCGAAAGCATCGGCACAACACCAAAAGGGCGCGCGATCTGGTTCCTCACGCTGACGAACAAAAAGACCGGACCGCCGCTCGAGAAGCCGGCGCTGATCGTCGACGGAAACATGCACGCGACGGAATGGGGCGGCGGCGTGGCCGCGCTCGACTTTGTCTGGAAGCTTCTCCGCGATTACGGAAGCGACGAACGCGTCACGCGTCTTCTCGACACGCGCACCATTTACGTTCTTCCGCGCATGACGCCCGACGGCGTTGAAGCGACGCTCGACGAAGGGCGATTCATTCGCTCCGTCGACCGTCCGTATCCGACGGAGATTCTGCAGTCCGGCATTCATCCCAGCGACCTCGACGGAGACGGCCGAACGGTCTTCATGCGTTATCGCGATCCGAACGGACCGTGGAAGCAGTACTCCGGCGACGCTCGCCTGATGGTGCCGCGCGCACCTGACGAAACCGGAGGCGACTACTGGCGCGTATTGCCTGAAGGATTGATCGCCGGCTACAACGGCGTGACGATCGCTGATCCCGCCCCGCACGAGCCTCTCGACCTCGGCGCCAACTTTCCGGGCGACCTCGGCACAGCGCCGCCGAGCAAGACCGCGGGTGCGTATCCGACGTCCGAGCCGGAAGTCGCCGCGTACGTCGGAGCGATCGCGCGCCGTCCGAACATCGTCGCGCACGTGACGTGTCACACGTTCGGCGGTCTCGTGCTGACGCCGCCGGTCAATGTCGGCGAGCAGGTGCCAACGTCCGACCGTCAAACCTACGAGACGCTCGCCGCGAAGGCCGCCGCGCTGACCGGCTATCGCGCGATGTCGTATCTCGATTTGCGCAGCGAAGGTCGCGAAAGCTACATCCCGAGTGCGTTCGGCTGGTTGTACAACCGGCGCGGCATCTACTCGTTCATCACGGAGTTCTGGAACCCGCTGCGCGCGGCGGGGATCTCGACCGAGAACACAACCGAGTCTGCGTGGCTGTTCGGCTTTCACCCGGTCGAGGACGAAGTGAAGTTGCTGCGCTGGAGCGACAAAGAGCTCGGCGGCAACGGTTTCGTGGCGTGGCACCCGTTCAACCATCCGCAACTCGGTCGCGTGGAGATCGGCGGATTCGATCTCATTCGCTACTGGTACAACATCCCGTTCGACCGTCTGCAGAAAGAAGTCGCTCCGCACAGCGAATGGCTCGTCTACCTCGGACTCAGCACTGCGCGTCTGAACATTCGTTCATTTTCGGCGGAATCGATCGGCGAAAATCTCTGGCATGTGCGGCTGATCGTCGAGAACACCGGATGGATGCCGACTAACGGTTCGCAGCAGGCGGTCGATCAGCAGATCGTCGGTAGCGTCACGGCGGAGCTCACGATTCCCGCAGGGGCACGTCTCGTTGACGGGACAGCGCGGCAGTCGCTCGGACAGCTCGAGGGACGAAGCGGGCAACGATCGACGGCGACGTGGTGGGGATACAGCGCCGGCACACCCGATCGCGCGTTTGCCGATTGGATCGTTGCCGCGCCGGCCGGAAGCAGCGTCTCAGTCAAAGCCAGTCACGAACGCGCGGGCACGGCGCGAGCGGACCTCGTGCTCCGTGCCCAGGGAGGCAATCGATGAAGAAGATTCTGTTTGCGATGGCAATCGTTTCGAGTTTCGCCCTGCAGCTATCGGCCGCTGATGTCCCGAGGATGCTCGTCGAGATCTACCGGATCGCACCCGGCCAGCACACGGCGTTTCTGCAGGCGATCGCGAAATACGACGAAGCGAACACGATGGCCGGCCTTCCGCCGCGCCAGCTCTACGTGCACAGCGACGGAGCGAGCTGGGACTTCATGCTCCTTCAGCCGGCCGAGACGCCGGCCGACAAAGTCGCCGCGCTCAACGCCGCGTGGGAAAAACTCGGACTGCCGACCGGCGCGGATTTCTTCCTGAACTTCCGCCAGTACCTCGCGTCGCACGAGGACACGTTCGTCAACGGCCCGACGACGGCCGCGGACTATCTGGCGTCGCGCAAGAAGAAATAGCGCATGATCGTGGCATGCGTCGCGGTCTGCTCCTGGCCCTGCTCGCGCTTGCCGCGTCTCCCGCGATCGCGAAGTCGCTGCACTGGCGCGCGCTCGATGTGACCGCGCGGCTCGATCGCGACGGGCGGCTTCACGTTTCAGAACGGCAGGCGATCGTATTTGATGGCGACTGGAACGGCGGCGAGCGCACGTTCCACATCGGGGCCGGCCAGGCGCTCAAGTTCGAATCGATCTCCCGCGTCGAGAATGGGGTGG
>DASVHS010000402.1:0-2540 GCA_036382495.1 Thermoanaerobaculia bacterium
CGAGCTCTTGCTGCCGGAGCCGGTCGTGAGCTTCGTCCTCCCGCTCGCCGCGTCCATGTTCAAAGTGGCCGCGCCGCTGACGTGGACCGTCGGTGCGTTCTTCGTCGGCTGGTTCTACGGTGTTCCACTTGGCGCCGGCCACCTCGCGATCATCGCGTTCGCCGCACTCTTCCTCGCGTTTGCCGCCCCCGGCATTCCGCGCGGTGGCTTCATCATGCTGGCGCCGCTCTTCCTGGCGATCGGCCTGCCGGTCGAGGGGATCGGGATCCTGATCGCGGTAGACGCCATTCCGGACACGTTCGCGAGCGCGCTCAATTCAACCGGCCATCTGGCGGCGGTGTCGCTGGTGGCGAGATGGAGCGGGGGCGATTGAAAGCGGAGCACGACATACGGGGTAAACGTCGCTAGCCATAAAATCACACACCCATGGCCGTCATCCGACCATTTCGCGGCTCCCTCGCCACGACGTTCTCGGCGGCGTTCGACGCCAGAGTGCGCGATCGCGGCGAGCGCTACTTCAGCAACGGCGCGGTCGAGATCGAATCCACGATCGGCAACATGCTCGAGGCGACGGTCACCGGTGGCGAGACGTACGACGTCTCCATCTCGATCATCGGCGACACGCTTCGCGTCGAATGCACCTGCCCGTTCGTCGAACAGGGCGAGCTGTGCAAGCACATTTACGCGACGCTGCTTGCCGCGGACCGACAACGCTTCGGAACGGAGATCGCGCCGCCGCGCCGCATCGAGCTCTGGTCCGCGGGGCCGGTGGTCAGACGCGAGACGCCGAAGCCGGTCCCGCTGTGGCGCCGTCAACTGCTGACCATCAGCTTTGCCGAACCGCAGCGACGCTCGAGCGCGCCGGAACACGTCGAGGAGTGGGATATCACGTACGCGATCGCGACCGCGAATCCTCAAGCCGTTCTGACGATCTCGATCACCTACATCCGTCCGCGGCCGAAAGGTGGATGGACAAAGCCGCAGCCGCTGCGCATCGAGCGCGACGACATCCGCCGCCTCACACACCCCGAAGACCGCCTCCTCCTCGCGCTGCTGGGCGCGCGCGAAATGTGGACCTACGGCATCCCGTCATCGCGCATCGACTACAGCGTGATGTCGATCTCGAGCATCGCGCACGAAGAACTTCTTCCGCTTCTCTCCGCGACTGGACGATTCGTCCTCCGCAGCGGCGAATCCGCTTCGCAGCCGCTCGCGTGGGATTCGCGCATCTGGAAGCTCGTGCCGCGCGTCGTCCTCGACGAACGCGCCGCCGAATACAGACTCGAAACCGATCTCGAATGTGACGAAGAGCGCGCGCGTGCGGACGACGCATTCATCCATCCGGCGGGTATCGTCGTCATCGGCAACTCGATCGCGCGACTCGACGATCGCGGCGCCGGCGCTCTCGCTACGACCATCCGGAAGAACGGAGCGATCCGCGTTCCACTCCAGGACGGCGACACATTCGTCGAGGCTTTGCTGACGATGCCGAACGGCTCCGCAATCGAGCTGCCGCCCGCTCTGCAGTGGAACGTCGTGCATCCGGAGATGCGCCCACTGCTTCGCATCACGCGCGGCCGCTGGCAGAACGAAGCGTTGCACGGCGCGCTGAGTTTTCAGTACGACGATCTCATCGTCGAAGAGATCGACCCGCGTCCGACGATCGTGAGCGGACCGCGGCGCGTGATCGCGCGCGACGCCGCCCGCGAGCGTGCCGCCAGCGAGCTCCTTCAATCCCTCGGCTGCTCGAAACGGTGGGACAACTGGACCATCCCGGCGACGCGCCTGCTGCGCGTGATCGCACGTCTGCTCGAAGAGAAGTGGCACATCGAGAGCGACGGCGAGCGCTTCCGCCGTTCCGACAAGCTGCAGATGAATGTGTCGAGCGGCATCGACTGGTTCGAGATTCATGGCGATCTCAACTTCGAAGGCCAGCGTGTCAGCATCCCGCGGCTTCTCGAAGCACTGCAGAACGGCGCAGAGACAATCCGTCTCGACGACGGCAGCACGGGACTGATCGATCCCACCCTTCGCGAGCATCTTCCGCTTCTCAGTCTCGCGCTACGCCACGGCGACGAGCTGCGGTTCGGGAAGTCGCAACTGCCACTCATCGACGCGCTGCTCGCCGCGCAACCTGACGTGTCGGCCGACGAACAGGTCGTGCGCGCCGTGTCACGGCTCCGCACGTTCGGCGGAATCGCGCCTGAAGATCCGCCGAGGACGTTTCGCGGTGAGCTGCGCGAATATCAGAAGCAGGCGCTGGGATGGTTCTCGTTCCTCGAGGAATTCTCGTTCGGCGGATGTCTCGCCGACGACATGGGCCTCGGCAAAACCGTGCAGACGCTGGCGTTGCTCGAGCGCCGACGCACGATGCGCGACCACAAACCGTCGCTCGCGATCGTGCCGCGCTCGCTGATCTTCAACTGGAAGGAAGAAGCGGCGCGATTCACTCCCGAGCTGCGCATTCTCGATCATACCGGCGCATCGCGTCAGAGCAGTTCGGAGCATTTCGACGACTACGATCTCGTGTTGACGACATA
>DASVHS010000403.1:0-18307 GCA_036382495.1 Thermoanaerobaculia bacterium
AGGTAGTCGTCGTACATCAGTTCGACGCCGCGCTTGCCGATGAGATCTCCCTGCTTCAGGTCCTTGTGCGTTGCGAGGTCCTTCTCGCTGACCTCGGAGATGAAGCCCATGACGTGCGCCGCCATCGTTCCGTACTCGTAATTGCGGCGCTGGACGGGCGTGATGTTGAGCTCCGGGAACGACATCGACTGCGCCTGAATCATCGCGACCTGGTCTATCGTCAGGTCCTCGCCGATGTCCAGCGGTCTCGCGATCGGGATTCCTTTGCCCTTGTCGAACCGTGCCTCGACTTCGGCGGTCGGGATATTCAGCACGCCGGTCAGAAATGTGACGAGCTTGTCGCGGTGAGTGGAGTCGGCCTTCACCATCGGTTTCATGACCACGCGATCGACGGTCAATGAATACGCCGGCTGGTTGTCCGCGATGATCTTTCCGTTGCGGTCCATGATCAGCCCGCGTTTGGCGGTGATCACGTTTTCGCGCAGGGCGTTCGCTTCCGACAGACCGCGATACTTCTCGGCCTGCACACCCTGGACGTACCAGAATGATCCGGCCAGGAAAACGAAGACGGCGACGATACCCCACAGCACGGCGTTGACGCGGAACTGCAGAAATTTCTGATCGTCTCGATAGACTCGCATGGGATTTTTTCCTGGTTGTCAGGCTTCAGGAGAACCTGGTGGCTTCGACGGTCTCCTCGCGCAGGAAGAGCGCCAGGAGCTGGTACACGAACATTCCGAACATCAGAGTGAATATGGTCTTGACGAGCAGACCCTGCTCGAACATCTCGATGCGTTGTCTCAACAGAATGTTCACGAGGATGTAGATCACCAGCTCGTTGACGACCACCGCGCCGGCGAGGCAGGCGCCGAACGCGAACGTGCCGCGAAGCGAAAGGCGGGAGTTGATGTAGGCCACGATGTACGCGCACACGGTCAGCGAGAACGCGTGCAGTCCGAACATCGATGACGAGAAGGCGTCCTGGACGAGTCCGGCGATGACGCCGGCGATGATCGCCCCGAATATGTTTCCACCCATCGCGTAATACACGACGAGGATCACATACGGATTGAAGAACGCCAGAGCGTTGGGGAAGAAGCTGTCCAGCAGCGAATGCAGCGTCAGCGCGATCAGCAGACCGATGGCGTACCGCAACCACCTCAAGGCGTGTACCTCACGACGTTGTCCGGAATCTTGCGCGTGTGAATGATGATCACTTCCTCGATCGAACCGACGTCCACCGACGGCTTGACGATGATGTCCTTGAACAGATTCGATCCCTTATCGGCCTTGACGACGACGCCGATCGGAATTCCTTTCGGGTAGATTCCGTCGATTCCCGCGGTCAGCACGCGATCGCCGGGAACGATGTCGGCGAGCGACGGAACGTCATTCATCTCCGCGGCACCGGCACCGTCTCCTCGGATCACACCCTGGCGGCGGGTGCGCTCGACGAGCGCGCCGACGGCCGCGTTGCTGTCGGTGATGAGCTGGATCTTGGCCATGTCTTTCGTCGTGAGGACGACGCGGCCGATCAGACCGTTCGCATTCACAACCGCGTCATTCACTTCGATGCCGTCGGACGAGCCGCGGTCGATGATGATCGATTTGAAGCGTCCGGACGTGTCGAGCATGATCGCCTGCGCCATCGAGGTCTGCAGGTTGAACTGTTCGGAGTAGCCGAGCAAGCCGCGCAGACGCCGCATTTCCGTCGCGGACTGGCGCAGCTTGAGGTTCTCGGTCGTCAGCGCCGCGACCTTGCGGTGCAGGTCGAGGTTCTCGTTTACGGAGCGGCGCATGTCGAGATAGCCGTGGAACATGTCGGACGTCGTTCCTCCCACCCAGTTCACCGCTTTCGGAACGGGCGAGAAGATCGTCATGACCGTGCGTTCGAACAAAGTCCGCGTTTCCCCGAGGATCCGGGTCTTGCTGCTGAGACTCATGAGGATGAAAAGCAGCGAGAGGACGACGATGAACAACAACGTCGGTCGGCGTGGGATGACCTCTGCGGAAACTGCCATAACTACAAACCGCCCTGAGCAGAATTTAAGCCAGTGTCCAGCTCTCAGCTCTCAGCTTTAAGCTCTCAGGAACACCTTCGTTGACTTCGTTCTCCCTGAGAGCTGAGAGCTTCATTCGATCGAAATCTTCCTGAGCAAGTTGAAGTCGGTCAGCATCTGCCCCGTTCCGAGGGCGACGCAGGCCAGCGGATCTTCGGCGAGCGTCACGGGAAGGCCCGTTTCCTCGCGCAGGCGCTTGTCGAGGTTCTTCAGCATCGAGCCGCCGCCGGCGATGATGATGCCTTTGTCCATGATGTCGGCGGACAGCTCGGGCGGCGTGCGCTCGAGCGCCACGCGAACCGCTTCGACGATCGTCGCCACCGTTTCGGACAGCGCCTCGCGAATCTCCTCATCCGAGACCACCAGTGTTTTGGGAACGCCTTCGACGAGGTCGCGCCCTTTGATCTCCATCGTCATCTCTTCGTCAAGCGGGAACGCGGAGCCGATCTCCATCTTGACCTGTTCCGCTGTCCGCTCGCCGATGAGCAGGTTGTACTTGCGCTTGATGTACTGAATGATCGCGTCGTCCATCTCGTTGCCGGCGACACGCACGGAGCGTGAGTAGACAATTCCCGCGAGCGAGATGACCGCGACGTCGGTCGTGCCGCCGCCGATGTCGACGATCATGTTGCCGGTCGGATCGGTGATCGGAAGCCCGGCCCCGATCGCCGCCGCCATCGCCTGCTCGATCAGATAAACCTCAGTCGCCCCGGCGCGGAGCGCGGAGTCCTTGACGGCCCGTTTCTCGACCTGGGTGATCTCCGACGGCACGGAGATGACGATCCGCGGCTTCACGAAGAAACGCCGTCCGTGCGCTTTCTCGATGAAGTACTTGATCATCTTCTCGGTGACTTCGAAGTCGGCGATGACGCCGTCTTTCATCGGCCGGATGGCGACGATGTTGCCGGGCGTGCGGCCGAGCATCTCCTTCGCTTCCTTGCCGACGGCTTCGACCTGGTTGTTGATCTTGTTGACCGCGACGATCGACGGCTCGCGCACGACGATCCCTTTATTCTTCGCGTAGACGAGTGTGTTGGCGGTCCCGAGGTCGATCGCGAGATCGTTCGAGAACATTGATAGCAACGATTTCCAGGCCATTGAAGCGTTTTTTTCCTGTCGGTGGTGGATTGCGGTGACGTTGTCACGTTTGCGTGGTGCAAAACGTTTGCCCCGTGTCGTGCGGAGCGGCGAAGAGCGTGAATCTTACTCCTCTACGAAGACGCTTTCTGACTTGACGGTCTGGTTGCCGGCGGCGTCGATCGCCTTGACCACGACGGCGTTCGAGCCGGTCTTGCTGAAGCTGACCAGCTTCTTGAAATGACCGTTCGATTCGACGTCCACTTCCTCTTCATTGATGAACACCGTGGCTCCCGGCTCGGTGGTTCCCTCGATCATGAAGAACGGTCCGCCGATCGAATACGGCTTGTTCAGCTGCAGTTTGGGCGGTTCGCGGTCAGCCGTGACAGCGCCCACACCCGCTCGGTTGCCCCCGCTCACACGAAAACGACGGAACGACGAGAACGGACCGACTTCACCATCCGGTCCCACTGACGCCACCCGCCAGTAGAACGCCCCCTCGGACGTGACTTTGGCGTTCGCCGTCGTGCTCTGCCGTCGTGAGTTGATCTCGAGCGTGGAGAACAAGCGCGATCGAGAGACCTGAAGGACGTAGGCTGTGGCCGCCGTTTCCTTGTCCCACGAGAACTGTACCCGCAGGTCGCCGGTCATCTGGAAGACCTGGTTGTCGGCCGGAGAGAGGATTGCGGGCGGAAGCGTCAGTTTCTTGACGTTCGAAACCTGGCCGCCGGCGGACGCGCTGACCTTCTCGCCGCTGTTGAGCTTGATCGCCTCGCCGCCTGCGCTCGATGTGACCGATGCGCTGCCCTTCGTCGCGATGACCGCGGTCTGCTGATTGCGGTCGACTCCGACCTGCGTCGACGACTCGGAATCGACGATGACGCGTGTACCGGGCGTCCGGACGCTCGACTGGTCGTCGGTCGTGGCGACCTCGACCGAGCCGACCTGCATTTTCACTTCATTTGTTTTCTTCGTCGATCCGGGAGCTACCTGCGAGTAGATCTCGAGCAGCGCATTCGAGCCGATCGTGTACAGCGAGCCGTTTGCAAAGATGAGCTCGGCTGAGGCGCGCTCGCCGGTCTTGACCCAGTCTCCATTAAAGAGGGGGGTCCGCGGCTCGGCGGGCTTGAAATCGCCGGAGCCACCCTTCTGGAAACGGACATCTCCCTCGACTGTCAGGAACTGCGCGTCGTTTTCGGGATCACCGCGGAGCGCGCCGCGGCTGATGGTCTGGGACTCGACCGCGGCTCCCTGTGCTTCGGTGAATTTCGTGCTGTTGTAGAGAGCGCCGGCCTCCTCGAGCTTCCGCTGCGCGTGGTCGAACTCCGTGCGGTGGGCGTTGAAGTCTTTGGAGGCGGCGAGCGCGTTCAGGGCCTGGCGGGCATCGGCCATGGCCGACTCAGCGTTGCTGCGCGGGTTACCTTTCTCTTTCTGCCAGAAGAAGAAGCCGGCCGCGCCTAGAAGCAAAATCAGAACGACAAGGCCCACCTGCTTGAGCCGGTCGATCGATATGAGGTACCAATCGACGTCGGCACCCTGCACTGCCCTGCTGCGCTTCTTGGCCATCGCGCCAGAAAAGGTTATAGCACACAGAACGGTTTACCTTCGATTCAGGGAATAGGTACACTGCCGCGTTTTTTCTCACGGTTCTGATCGCCGCCCCCGCGCGGCATTTCGTCCGAAAGGTTGTTTCCAATGCTCAAGCTCATGCGTGACAGCTTCCAGCACCTCAAGTGGATCCTCATCGCGATCGTCGCTGTCTTTATTCTTTTCATCTTCGTCGACTGGGGTGCCGGTGGTGCCAGCGGTGCCGCGAGCGATCGCGGGTATGCCGCTCGCGTGAACGGCGAGACCGTCACGTATCGCGATTACGATCGCGCGCTCTACAACGCCGAACAGCGCATCAAGATGCAGTACGGCGCGGGCGTCACGCAGGCCATGCTCGACTCGATGGGGCTTCCGAAGCAGGTCCTCGACTCGCTCGTCGATCAGCGCCTGATGCTGCAGGAAGCGCGGCGCCTGCACCTCAACGCCACTCCCGAAGAAGTCCGCAAGAAAATTCTCGAGATACCGATTCTCAAGAATCCCGATGGATCGTTCATCGGGCCCGACCTGTACACGCGCTACGTGACGAGCAACATGGGATTCAGCTCGCCGGCGGAGTTCGAGGACGCGCTGTCGCGCGACATCACGTCGCAGAAGATGGAGAGCGCGCTGGCGACGTCGATCGTGATTTCGCCGAAGATGGCTGATGCCGAGTACCGCCGCATCACCGAGAGCACGAAGATCCGTTACGTGCTGTATCCGTCGAACCGCGAAGTGGCCACGGTCACGGTCACGCCGGCGGAAGTCGACGCGTTCTACAAAGCGAACCAGAGCAAGTACTCGCATGCCGAGCAGCGCGACATCAAGTACCTGATCGCTGATTTCAATCGCCTGCGCTCGCAGATCATCCCGAGCGAGGCGGAGCTCAAGAAGCGCTACGAAGCGTCAAAAGAAGATTTCAAGAAGCAGGAGAGCGCGCACGCGCTCCACATCCTGATCAAAGTCGATCCGAATGCCACGCCCGATGTCGACGCCGCAGCAAAGGCGAAAGCCGAATCGATCGTGAAGCAGCTTCGGGCCGGCGCCGACTTCGCCGCGCTCGCGAAGCAGAATTCGGGCGATCCGCAGTCCGCCGCGAAGGGCGGCGACCTCGGCTGGTTCGATCGGGGACAGATGGTGCCGGACTTCGATACGGCGGCCTTCACGATTCCTCCGAACCAGATCAGCGATCCGATCCGCACGCCGCAGTACGGCTACCACATCATCAAAGTGCTCGAGCGCCGTCCCGCGTCGTACAGGACGTTCGAGGAAGTGAAGCCGCAGCTCGCCGCGCAGGTCGCCGAACAGACGGCCAAGGACCAGGCGCGCGATGAGATGACCAAGATCAACGCTCGCATCCGGCAGGCCAGGCCGGCAACGGCCGAAGCGTTTGCGGCGTTCGCGAATGACAAGGTCAGCTCGAACGACACGCAGTGGTTCCAGAAGAGCGACACCATCCCCGGCCTCGGCCAGAACCCGGCGCTGACCGGATGGGCGTTCACCGCGAAGCAGAACGACATCGGCGAGATGGTCGGCACGCAGCGCGGCATCGTGATCCCGTTCCTGTATGGCATCCGCCCGGCGGGTGTTTCAGCTCTGAGCGAGATTCGTGACCGCGTGACACAGGACGCGAAACTCGCGAAGGCGAAGACCCTCGCTGTTCAGGCGATGCAGAATGCAGTCGCCGGCGCGATCTCCGTTGACGCGGTTGCCGCCAGAGTCGGTCTGCCTGCCAGCGATACGACTGTCAATCGCCAGGGCTTCATCGGAGGGATCACCGGTGACACCGCGCAGCTCGTCAGCGCAGCATTCGCAGCGCCGGTCGGTCAGCTGAAGGGACCTGTTGCCGTCGGCGACGGCGCAGTCGTCTTCCAGGTGACCGAACAGAAGAAGGTGACCGACGCTGAAGTGAAGTCGAACGAGAGCTCGTACATCGAAATGATTCGCGATCAGCAGGCGCGCAGTCTGCGCACCGTGCTGCTGCAGAAGCTTCGCAAGGACGCGAAGGTGGACATCAACGACCAGGTGCTGCAGTCGAAGACGAAGCCGCAGCAGGGCGCCTGATCCTGATGGAAGTCGAGACGAAGTGGAATGAGCCCGCGATCCGCGTGCTCATGATGCCGCGCGACACGAATGCGCACGGCACGATCTTCGGCGGCGTGATCCTCTCATTCATCGACCAGGCCGGCGCGATCGAAGCGCGCCGGCAGGGTTGCCGCTTCATGGTCACCGTTTCGATGGACAAGGTCGTGTTTCACGAGCCGGTCTTCGTCGGTGACCTCGTCAGCTTCTGGACGGAAACGGTCCGCATCGGCACGACGTCGATCACCGTCAAGGTGACGTGCGAGGCAATCCGCGGCAACAACCCCGATGAAAAGGTCATCGTGACTGAGGCCGTCGTCGTGTATGTGAATGTGGGGGAAGACCGTCGTCCGCAGAAGATTCGGCGGAAATCGAATGCCTACTCAGAATGAACTCTGAAGTTCGAAGTTCGAATGAAGAATTCAGAAAAACAGCTACTTTTTCATTCTTAATTCGAACTTCGAACTTCGAAATTCAGTCTTCTCTGGCCTTTTTCATTTTCTCCAACCTCTCGCGAATCTCCCTCTCAAACCCCGCGTCTTTCGGCTCGTAAAACCGCCGCCCGCGCAAAGCATCCGGCAGACACTCCATCGCCGCGGTCTGGTCCTCGAAATCGTGCGCGTACTTATACCCATGCCCATAGCCGAGGTCTTTCATGAGGCGGGTGGGGGCGTTGCGGATGTGTAAAGGCACGGGCGGGTTGTCGCCCTGTCGCACTTCCATCACCGCGTCGCCGTAGCCGGCATATGCGGCATTCGACTTCGGCGCGGCGGCCAGGTAGGTCACGAGTTGCGCGAGTGCGACTCCCGCTTCGGGCATGCCGAGGAAGTGGACGGTCTGCTGGACGGCAATCGAGAAGACCAGCGCCTGCGGATCAGCGTTGCCGATATCCTCGGACGCTGCGCGGACCATGCGTCGCGCGATGTACATCGGATCTTCGCCGCCTTCGAGCATGCGCACGAGCCAGTACACGGCAGCATCCGCGTCGCCGTTGCGCACCGACTTGTGGAGCGCGGAGATGATGTTGTAGTGCTCCTCGCCCGACTTGTCGTACATCAGCGAGCGGCGCTGCAGGATCGTCTTCACTTTCGTGGCATCGATCGGGCTGTCGCTCTTCGTCGCGGTCTCGACGACGAGTTGCAGGCTGTTGAGCGCCTGACGAGCGTCGCCGGCTGAAGTCGCGGCCATGAAGTCGAGTGCGTCCGGCGCGACTTCGATCCCGTACCGTTTGACACTCGGATCCTCGACGGCGCGCTGCAGGATCGTGATGACCTGCTCCCGTTCGAGAGCCGGGATGACGACAACCTTGGTCCGCGACAGGAGTGCCGAGTTCACTTCGAACGACGGGTTCTCGGTCGTCGCGCCGATGAGCGTGATGTCACCGGCCTCCACGTACGGCAGAAACGCGTCCTGCTGCGATTTGTTGAAGCGGTGGATCTCATCGATGAAGACGATCGTCTTCGATCCGCGCAGCTGTCGCCCTTTTCGCGCTTCCTCCATCAACGTCTTGATGTCTTTGATCCCGGTGCTCGTCGCCGAGAATTGAACGAAACGAGCGCGCGTGGTCCGCGCGATGATGCGTGCAAGCGTCGTCTTGCCCGAACCCGGCGGTCCCCAGAACACCATCGACGGGATGCGATCGCTCTCGATCGCGTTCCGGAGGAATCGCCCCGGCCCGAGGATGTCTTCGAGACCGATGACGTCTTCGAGGGCTTTGGGGCGAAGGCGCTCGGGGAGAGGAGCATCCGGTTGTTCTTTTTCCGGTGCGTCGCGGAGATCGTCGGAGCCGAAGAGTGAGCCAGTCATGAGGAGGAATGTTGAATGTTCAATGTTGAATGATGAATGTTGAATTCAACATTGAACATTCACCATTCAACATTGAACATTTCGGTGTTCACCGGCAAAGCAGATTGAAGTCCAGGTTCCCACCCGAGATCACCACCGCGACCGGTCCCCGCGGCTTGATCTTCCCAGCAAACAACGCCGCCAGCCCCAGTGCTCCTGTCGGTTCGATGACGAGCTTCGTGCGGTACATCGCAAACTTGACCGTGTCGAGCAGCACATCATCATCGACGCTGACGACGTCCTTCACGCGCTCGCGGATGATCGCAAAGTTGCGTTGGCCGATCGCGAGCGTACGCGCCCCGTCGGCGATCGTGTTTGGAGGATCGATCGATACGATGCGGCCGCTGCGAAACGATTGCTCGCCGTCGTTCCCCGCCGCGGGCTCGACGCCGTAGACCTCTGCGCCGGGTTTCGTCGAGGTCACGGCGATCGCGACTCCGGACAGCAACCCCCCGCCGCCCAGCGGCGTGATCACGGTCGCGACCTCCGGCCACTCCTCGACGATCTCGAGTCCGAGTGTGCCGGCGCCGGCGATGATGCGGTCATCGTCGAACGGCGGGATGACCGCCGCGCCTGTCCGCTCGGCGATCTCGCGCGCGACGGTGTCGCGCGTCGCCGCGGTCACGCCACCCTGCACGACTTCGGCGCCATACGCTTTCGTCGCGTCGACTTTGGTCTTGACCGAGTTCTCGGGCATGACGATCGTCGCCTTGATGCCGAGGGTTCGGGCGGCGAGGGCGACGCCCTGGGCGTGGTTGCCGGAGGAGAATGCGACGACCCCGTTTTTGCGCTGTTCCGGTGTCAATTGCAGCAGCGCATTCATCGCCCCGCGGATCTTGAACGAGCCGGCGCGCTGCAGGTTCTCGCACTTCAGCCGGATCTCGACTCCCGCGCGTTCCGACATCGATCGGCTGGGGAGGAGCGGGGTGCGGTGGATGTAGGCCCGGATCCGGGTGGCGGCGTCGCGAATCGCTTCGATGCCGATGAGAGATTCCGCGGCCGCGCGGTCGTTTTGAGATGTCACCCGCGATAGTATAAACTCGTGCAAAACCAGTGGTTCGGCGTTTTAGACCGGCCGATTATTTGATTTTCTACACTCAGCAGAGTATCGTCGGTCGACGCCATACGTAGTTCAGGTCATCTTCGGGTTGGAGGAGTGGGGATATGTGGAGATGGGTTACCCGCGGCCTGGTTCTCGCCTTTTTGTCGGCGCTTCTGGCCCCTGTACTACTCGCACAGACGGGCTTCGTCGGAGCGCTTGATTTTCCGGATTCCTCCGCGGTTCAGAGTGGCGTCGTTCTCGTCAGAGGATGGGCTCTCGACCCGGCGCAGATCTCGAAAATCGAGTTGTACGTCGACGATCAATTCCAGTATCGCGCCGTCACGAGTTTGCCGCGCATCGACATCGTCGAGGCGTACCCGAATTACCCGGGCATTCACACGACGGCGCCCGGCTTCACGACTGGATTTCTGGCCAGCCGGTTCTCGAATGGCCCCCACACCGTTTACGTCCGCATCTATCTGAGCGACGGAACAATCCAGGAGCTGGGCCGCAGAACGGTCAACGTCGACAACACGCTCAATCAGACGCCGTTCGGCTCGCTCGATCAACCAGGCGGCGGCGACATCATCTACAGCACGACAGGATCGTTTCCGGTCGTCGGCTGGGCAGCGGACTCCGACGGTGTCTCGGGTATCGACGTCCTCATCGACGGCGGAATCATGCAGTCGGCGATGTACGGCGACGCCCGCCCCGATGTCGGAGCGACGTTCCCTGACTTTCCCGGAGCACTCTTCAGCGGATTTATCGCGAACGTCGACACGACGCGCGTCCAGGACGGCGTCCATCTCCTCGAGGTCCGCGCCACCGACAAGCTCGGCTCGTCGCGCCTGATCGACCGCCGGCAGGTTCAGATCCTCAACAGCGAAAGCAACCTCAAGCCGTTCGGTCACGTCGACACACCCGAGCGCGACGCCGTGTTGTATGGAACCGGCTGCGGCGCGACAGCGGGTCCGCCGGTGGTTTCGCCTCCGGTCCGCCCCTCAGTCCGCATCACTCCCGTCACCGGCTGGGCCCTCGACCTCGGCACCCGAGTCGATCTGGGTCGAGTCTCGTACGTCGAGTTGTTGATCGACGGCGTGCGCTACCTCTCGACCGACGACTGCACGCTGCCTTTCGGCGGCTACGCGAACTGCTACGGCGTGCTGCGTTATGACGTCGAGCGCTTCTATCCGAACTATCCAGACTCCCCGCGCGCGGGCTTCATCTTCACGCTCGACGTCGGCAACCTCCTCAACCTTGGCATCCGAGAAGGAAACCACGTCCTGAAGATCCGCGTCGGCGATCTCCAGCAGACCGTGACGGAGCTCCCGGGACCTCAGGGTCTCCCGGTCTTCTTCAAGTGCGCGGATTCTTCGCTCGACTCTCCGTCGTTCGGATTCATCGACATTCCGTCGCCGATCATGGATTACCTGACCGGCAACGTGGTCTTCCAGGGATGGGCGCTCGACTTCGACGGAGTCACCGCGGTCGAGATCATCGTCGATGGCGACTACGTCGGTCAGGCGCAGTACGGATTCCCGCGACCCGACGTGCGTGACCAGAACCCGAGTTTCTTTAGTTCTCTCAACTCCGGATGGCGGTTCACGATGGACACCACGAAGCTGAGCAATGCTCGCCATCGCGTGACCGCTCGCGTGCTCGACAACCGTGGCAATCGCATCGAGCTCGGATCCGCAGACTTCTACGTTCTCAACGCTGCCCCAACGCCGTAAAACAGGCCGAAGGTGAATGCAACAAAAGCCCGGCTCGCGCCGGGCTTTTTTGTTTTGGCGGCGGCTAAGCAGATCCCTCTCCCGCAATGCGGGAGAGGGTGGCGCGAAGCGCCGGGTGAGGGTGCCCCTCATCCGGCCTTCGGCCACCTTCTCCCCGCTGTCGCGGGGCGAAGGCTCTGAAACGTTCACTTCATCAGAACAACTTCAAGAAGATGACGTTCGCAACGAATCCGCTCTGCTGGTTCCGTCCGACTGTCTTGCCGATGTCGAGACGGAGAAGGGTCCCGTACGGTCCCACCGTCTGTCCCGCGATACCGATGCCCTGGAACGGCTCATGGTGATGGCCCGACACGGTGTCGTTGAGGAACGCCTGGTCGTAGAACGATTCGAGGCGGAACTGATCGGAGAAAACGAAACCGTACGAGAGATGGGCGAGGACCGCGCTCTCGGCCTGGACTGAGCCGGACTGGACGCCGTGAATGCGCTGCGCGCCGAAGAAACCGAACTCGTATTTCGAGAAGCGATCGAGACGCTGGCCGTCGAGATAGTTCACGTCGACGCTGATGCGCTGAAACTTCGGCAGGTAGAAGCTCTTGCCGAACGTCGCACCGAACGTCGTGAACGTCTTCTGATCGGGGTTGTACTCGGCGAGATTTCCCCATGGCTTCCACGACGTGCGCGTTCGCCAGTCGTAGTAGCCGGAAAGCGAGTAGCCCCATCGCGAATACTGCGCTTCGAGCGACGGCCCGATCTCGAATGTGTCGGCCGGAACTTCGAACCCGGGCGCCGTGTCCTGCGACCGCTGATACGTCGTGTGCGACGCGGCCAGCGAAAGATCGACCTTGCCGAACTGGAACACCGGATGGCCGGCGCGGAGCGTCAGGTTGAGCGGCAACGATTTCACCGCTTCACCCTTCTGCTCGATTCCGCCACGGTAGATCGAGTTGTCCGTCGGAATGGCAATGCCGAAGAAGTCGGCGCCGATGTTCGTCCGCGTGTTCTTGAAGTTCGGCTGCGTCGCGTTCGCGGCGAGGATCACGCCGGCGAAGAAGACGTTCGTCTGAATCCCCTTATCAGCAAGATTGAAGTTGAAGTAGTCGATGCCGCCGAGGGGAAGGACGCCGTACTGGAGTCCGGGGTCGTGGTGGATGCCGCCGAGCATGAACGTTCGTGCCGTGTCGAAACCCTCTTTGACGACGCGTTCGCCCGTCCCGCGTTTCTCGAGGTAACGCATACCGGCCGCCGTCTCGCGCGTCATTCGCGAGTCCGAAGCGGATGCCTCAGCGAGCTTTGTCTCGAAGTCGGTCGGATCGATCCGGAAGTTGGTGAACGTCGTTGACCGCAGGACGACACTGGCGCGGCCAGCTGCAGAGATGACCTGCTGCGCCGAAACTTCGCGCTGCAGCCAGAGGACTGAGCGCGCGTCGCGTTTGGCGACGTCGGCGGTCTGGATCGGCTGGAAGCCCTCGCGCGCGAACGGTTGAAAGTCGACGCGCTCTTCGTTTGACAGTACTTCGCCGGTGAGGTTGAGCTGAATCATCGAGATGCGAACTCGCGCCCACGTCCGCGCGTCGATCCACACCGTGCCGCGATAAAGCGGAAGCGCGGACGGCGCGTTCTGCGGCGGTTCGAACCGCACTTCGTACGTGTGGTAGCCGTCGACGTCAGTCTCGCGGACGAGTTGATATCGATACTCGTTCGTCAGGTGGATGTCGAGCGGAAGCTGCGTGACTTTTTCCGGCTGAATGAGCGGCAGCTCGGGGATGCGCCCGTACTTCCACTTCACTCCGTTGATGTAGAAGTCCTGCCAGATCCAGTCGGCTTTGCTGTCCCGTGAATCGGCGAAGTAGTCACCGGCAATCGTTGCCTCGATCGCTTCGGCACCGCCGCCGATGTCGAATCGGAGCTTCGTCGTGTCGCGAGCGATGTAGCGCGGGCGGATCGACTCCTGGAACGACTGATAAGCCTGATGATTGCGGATGATCTCCTCGACCGTGATGCCGCGATGGGTCGCGACTTCGATCGCTTCCCTGGTCACGTTCTGCTGCGGCTTCTCGGCGCGGTCGACGATGATTGCGTAAGGTTCTGCCGATGGCTGCACGCCGACGAGGAGGTTGCCCCCCTTCTTTCCCGTGTCCGCGATCGCGCGTTCACCGGCTGCATCGATGCGGCGCGGCTTCTCGAACTGATCGCTCGGAATCGCGACGATCGTCGTCGCCGTGTCGCCGCGCGGGACCACGAGCGCGCGCAGGTCCTCGCCGCGGATGAACGTCAGAACCGGCGTCGACGTCTTGTTGCCCTTCGCGTCGAGAATCGCGGTCTTTGAGGTTGGGTCGTACGTGAAGTCTCCCGTGAGCGCGCGGTTGAAGCTCGCGATGGCCGCCGCGTTCGCCGGTCCCGCGAGATACGCGCGAGTCGCGCCCTGCGACAGAGCCTGCGCCAGGTCGAACATCGCGTTCGGCGACTGCGGCGTCACCACGGCGTAGATCTTCTTCGCCGGGTCATTCGTCGCGAGCCATGCTGCGGCGGCCGTCACATTCTGCGCGTCGACGATCAGCGCATCGAAGTACGAGCCGGCGCCATGCTCGAAAATCGCCTTCAGGTCGTCGAGCGACATCCGCGAAACGGCGATGCGGCTGGCGACGTTGGCTCCCTGCGCGGTCACGGAAAGCCGCTTGATCGCGTAGGAGACGACGGCAGGATCGTTGCTCTGGACAACCGCTGAGAGTGAGTCGAACGGACCGTGCAGCCGTGCCCACTCCACGATCGTGGCCGTCTTCGACTCGACGTCGAGAAGAGGGTCTTTTCCCTCTTCGATCGAGTAGCGGACGACGACGGCCGTATTCTTGCGTTGCTCGGGTGAGAGGGCGTCGATCTGCTGGGCGATCGTCGCCAGATCATTGATCGTGGTTTCGACAAGCAATGGGATCGGCGCGGCAGGTGGTGTGCTGAGATCAGCGGCCGCACCGACGCAGATCGAGCATTCTTTCGGGGCGTCGGCACCGAGAGCAGACAAAGCAGACATCAGAATCACGAATAGAACCGCAAACCGTTTCATCAGGACCTCTTGGACGAAGTTGTAGCGCCGTCTTCAACCGCGCGCGCGGAGCCGAAAATTGCCGAATAGCAGGGGAACACTCTTCTTCAATCCCTCGTCGGGCGCCAAACACTCGAAGAGCGAGCGTGACGAGATGACCACGGCTGCGAGTGGAGCCGGGCTCGAAGTGATCCCTCTCACGCGGCAGATCGACTGCGCGCAAACTATCCGTGAACGAATGGCGCGCGGCGTCCGGTTGTTCGTCGCGGCGGGCGGAGACGGGACGATCACGAACATCGTGCAGCCGCTCGTCAATAGCGACTCGACCCTTGGCGTCGTACCGTTCGGGACTTACAACCATTTCGCGAAGGACCTCGAGCTCCCGCTCGACTGGAAGACGGCGCTCGACGTCGTGCTGAACGGCGACACCCGCCAGGTCGACACCGCCCGCATCAACGATCGCTTCTTCGTCAACAACGTCTCCCTCGGTCTCTACCCGGAGCTCGTGGCCCGGCGCGAAGAAAAAGGTCGCGACTACCCGCGATGGAAGGCGAGGCTTTACGCCGCCTACCGTACGTTGCGAAAGTACCCGTCGGTCACGCTGACCATCGAGAGCGCCCATCACCAGGAAGTCGTACGCACTCATGTCTTCCTGGTCTCGAACAACTCCTACGATCTTTCGCGCATCGGGATCGAGGCGGGCCGGCACACACTCGAAGAGGGCCGGCTGTCCGTCTACTGGCTGCCGCACATCTCGCGATGGAAGATGATGAGGTTCGTCGGTCATTACCTTGCCGGCACCGTTCGCGAGACGCCTGGCTTCCGCTCTTTCCGGACCGCTTCGATGAAGATGCATTCACCGCGAAAGTCGTTGCGCGTCGGCGTGGACGGCGAGGTCTTCACGATGCAGACGCCCCTCGTGCTCACGAGCGTGCCAAAGTCGTTATCGGTGAGAGTGCCTGAAGTACGCTAGCGAATATGCCCGGCATTTTCGATACGGTTGTTGATCCTCAGGTGCAGGCACTCGTCAGACGCGAAGGGCAGCTGCTCGTCCAGCTTCGCGAAACGCTCGAGCGCGAACAGGCCGAGGAGCGCCGGCGCGTCGAGGACCTGCTGGCGACGCTCGACGATCTCTTCACGATCGTCATCGTCGGCGAGTTCAACGCCGGCAAGTCGTCGATCATCAACACACTATTCGGCGCGAAGTTGCGTGTGGAAGGCCCGATTCCAGTCGACGACCGCATTTCGCTGCTGCGTTTCGGTGAGACGCAATCGCTCAAACAGATCTCCGATTTCGTCGTCGAGCAGTTCTACCCGGTCGACTTCCTGCGCAACATCACCCTCGTCGACACGCCCGGCACGAACTCGATCGTCGCGCGCCATCAGGAGATCACCGAGGATTACATTCCGCGGGCGGATCTGGTGTTGTTCGTGACGTCGATCGACCGTCCGCTGTCGGAATCGGAGCGGAAGTTCCTCGAATACATCCGCGAGTGGGGCAAGAAGATCGTCTTCGTCCTCAACAAAGTCGACACGAAGGACGACGCCGAGATCGCCCAGGTGCTCGACTATCTGACGACCAACGTCCGCACGATCTTCGGATTCGATCCGGTGGTCTATCCCGTCAGCGCAAAAACGCGGAAGGGATTCGACGCGCTGGAGAACTACATCTTCAAGGTGTTGTCGGAGAAGGAGCGCATCCGCATCAAGCTGCAGGCGCCGCTCGATACGATCGCCAGCCTCGCGAAGAAGCAATTCGTCGTGATCGAGTCGCGCCGCGAGCTCCTCGCCGCCGACAAAACGCGTATCGAATCGATCACCGCGCAGCTCGACAAGGCGCGCGCCGATCTCGAGGGCAACTTCCGGCAGTTCGTTTCACGCGTCGACAATCTGATGATGGATCTCGAGCGGCGCGGTGTCGACTTCCTCGATCGCTACGTTCGCATCCAGCACTTCATGATGCTGCGCGACAGCCTCCGTTTTCGCGAGGAGTTCGACCGCCAGGTCTTTCAGGGATTCAAAGGCAGCATCGACTCGACGATCCAGGAGTCCGTCGACTGGCTCGTTCGCGAGAACATGAAACTCTGGAACGGGACGGTGGAGGAGTTTCATCGCGACGCCGTGCGCGACGCTCGCGATCGCGACGTCATCGGCCGCGTCGGACGCGAGTTCGCTTACAACCGCGAAGAAGTCTACTCGCGCATGCGCCAGCAGGCGGAGCAGCGCCTGGCTTCGTACGACGTCAATATCGAGAGCCGGCGCATCATCGACAACGCCATGCGCGCCGTCATCCAGTCCTTCGGCCTCGGCGCCGGCGCCCTGGGGCTCGGCTACATCATCACGTCGGCGGTCAGCAGCATGGCTCTCGACGTGACCGGCCTGACCGCGGCGACGATGCTGCTGGTCACGAGCTTCCTGATCCTTCCGTACAAGCGCAGCAAGGCGAAGACCGAGTTCAAGCAGCGCATCAACGAGCTGCGTACGACGATGGGCGAGTCGCTGAAACGCGAGTCGACGACCGAGATCGATCGCATGATCCGCAGCATCAACAGCGCGTTCGAGCCGTATCAGCGTTTCTACGCGACCGAATCGGAGAAGGTCGACCGGTTCGCGCAGAAGCTGGCGGATATCGATGCGCAGGCGCGCGAGATCGGCGTGTCCATCGAGCGGCTATAATCCGCCGCTCTATGACGTCCGTCCGCATCAAAGAACTGCCGCAGCACATCGGCGACAAAGTCACGATCAACGGCTGGCTGTACAACAAGCGCAGCTCGGGCAAGTTGCAGTTTCCGATCATCCGCGACGGCAGCGGCTACCTGCAGTGCGTCGTCTTCAAGAAGGAAGTCTCAGAGGAGACATGGAAGGCGGCGGAGGATGTGACGCAGGAGTCGAGCGTGCGCGTGGTCGGAACCGTCCGCGCCGAGGAGCGTGCGCCGGGCGGTGTCGAGCTCGGAGTGGAGTCGTTCGCGATCGTCCAGCTCGCACAGGATTATCCGATCACGCCGAAAGAGCACGGCACCGCGTTCCTCATGGATCTGCGGCATCTCTGGCTGCGTTCGTCCAAGCAGTACGCGGTGCTTCGCGTCCGCAACGAGATCGAGAAAGGCATCCGCGACTTTTTCTACGATCGCGACTTCGTCCTCATCGATTCGCCGATCCTCACCGCGAACGCTGCGGAAGGTACGTCGACGCTCTTCGAGACCGACTACTTCGGGGAGAAGGCGTACCTGTCGCAGTCGGGTCAGCTCTACCTCGAACCGGCGGCTGCAGCGTTCGGTCGCGTCTACTGTTTTGGCCCGACGTTTCGCGCGGAAAAATCGAAGACCCGCCGGCACCTCATGGAGTTCTGGATGGTCGAGCCGGAGGTGGCGTTCCTCGAATTCGAGGGACTGCAGGAGCTGGCCGAGGATTTCGTCGAGTATCTCGTCGGCCGGGCGGTCGATCGGTGCAAGGAAGAGCTGAAGACACTCGAGCGCGACGTGACGAAACTCGAGAACGTCAAGAAGCCGTTTCCGCGTATCACGTATCGCGACGCGATCGAGTTGCTGAAGACGAAGGGGATGGACGTCAACTTCGGCGATGACTTCGGCGGCGACGAGGAGACCGTGATCGCGAACTCATTCGACCGTCCAGTCATGATCTCGCGCTATCCGACGGCGATCAAAGCGTTCTACATGCAGCCCGACCCGAAAGATCCCGACGTCGTCCTCGGCCTCGACATGATCGCGCCCGAAGGCTACGGCGAGATCATCGGCGGCTCGCAGCGCATCCACGATCACGATCTGCTGCTCGAGCGCATCAAGTCGCACAACCTGCCGCTCGACAAGTTCCAGTGGTACCTCGACAT
>DASVHS010000404.1:0-1886 GCA_036382495.1 Thermoanaerobaculia bacterium
GAATCGCGTGCTGCGGCGCGGCAGCGTGCTCGTCGTCAACGCCGAAAGTGAATTACAGGACGCGGTGCGCCGCGCGGCCGGGCGTCGGGTGGTGAAGGCGCATCTGCCGGTGCACGAGCTCGGCGGAGCGATTCCATCGGAGCACGAAGCGAAATCGAAACTGCATCTGCACGGACGCAACGTCGCGCTGTTCTTCGGCCACATCCGCCCGTTCAAAGGACTCGACATCGCACTCGCCGCGTGGCCGAAACTGAAGACCGATGTCGTGCTGCTCGTCGCGGGTGAGGCGTGGTGGGGCAACCGGCCACCGGCAACTGGCAACGTCGTGTACGACCTTCGCTTCATCCCCGACTCCGAGGTCGCGACGTACTTCGCAGCCTGCGACGTCGTCCTCACGCCGTATCGTATTGAAGCGCAGAGCGGTGTCGCGTTGACCGCGTTTCACTTTGCTCGTCCCGTGATCGCGTCGCGCGTCGGCGGGCTTCCGGAGATCGTCCGCGACGGTGTGAACGGCTATCTCGTACCAACCGAGGACCCGGATGCACTGGCGCTGGCGGTCGATCGGTTTTTCACGGAGGCGGATCGGGCGGCGATGGAGCGCGCGGCGTCCGATGTGGCGAAGGAGAACTCGTGGGAGGATTACGCGAGAGTGTTCACGAGTTTAGTCGAGCGGCCATGAATTTCTCGCCATCACGAATCAAAGTCGGCCTGGAGCTGACGTCGAAGTGCAACCTGCGCTGCGGCATGTGCCCGCTGCCAGTGCTTCGCCGTCCGTACGAGGACATGGACTGGCCCCTCGTCGAGCGCTCCGAACGCGAAATCCACGGCCTCGGCCTCAAGCTGAAGTGGCTGCATGAGATGGGCGAGCCGCTGCTCTATTCGCGGATCGACGACGCCATCCGCCTGTTCCCCGAGGCGAGCCTCTCGACGAACGGCCTGGTGCTGACGCCGGAGATCGGCGAGAAACTTCTGGCGACGCCGCTCAAGCGCATCCGCATCTGTGTCGACTCGATCAATCCGAAGGTCTACCCGCAGCTGCGCACCGGCGGCGACTTCGACAAGCTCGTCGACCTCACGAAGAAGTTCCTGAAGCAGGCCAGGGGTCATCCGATGCGCATCGAGATTCAGAAGATGCGCTCGCGGTTGACGCTCGAGGAGAACGTCGACGATTTCCGGAAGCTGTTCGACCTGAAGCAGTATCGCAACGCTCGCGTGATCGAGAAAACGTGTGAGGCGCTCGACGTCAACGAAGAGACCGACCTGCACGGCAAGTTCTACGGATGCGTGCAGGGCGCGTTCTTCACGTGGGTCGTCATCTTCGCCGACGGCCGCGTCACGCACTGCTGCTACGACGCGCACGGCGACCAGATCATGGGCGATCTGAAAACGCAGACGCTCCGAGAGATCATCGACAGCGAACGGTTCGCGACGATGCAGGCTGCGTTTGAGCGCCGCGATCTCTCGCAGCTCCCGCGTTGCGCCGAGTGCTTCAAGCACGGCGGCGAGTCGCACGCCTTCAACGACGTCCTGACGCGCGTGCAGAATCTCCCCGGCGCCGCGAAAGATGTCGTGCGCAAAGTCATCGACGTTAGATACCGGAACTAGATCGCAGATCGCGGATGGCAGATCGCAGCCCGTGGCACTGCGATCTGCGATCTGCGATCTGCGATCCGCGATCTCGTACGACGAGACGTGGGAAGAGAAGACCGAGACCGAATACCGCAAGACCGGGACGAAGCAGGAGTGGTCATCGACTCGGGTGATCTGAACGAAGACTTCAGCAGGAAGTATGACGAGGGAAAGAATTCGGCGACGCCGTCGAAAGTCGAAGACGACCTGATGCATCGCGCGGCGACGGTCGTCGGTGCGCGGCTGGTCCCGACGAA
>DASVHS010000405.1:0-5133 GCA_036382495.1 Thermoanaerobaculia bacterium
CAGATCTCCGATTTCCCTCTGTGCAACAAGAGCTTCAACCTCTCGTACTGCGGGCACGACCTGTAAGAAGGCAGAAGGCAGAAATGATCAAAGCACTCATCGCTCGCGTGCGCCAGGGGCATCGGACCATGCGCTATCCCGACGCGCCGCCGCCCGCAATGCCGGCGCACTTTCGCGGCGCGCCGGTCATCGATCCCTCTCGGTGCCCTGATGGCTGCCGCGAGTGCGCGGATGCGTGCCCAACCGACGCGATCGTGGTTTCCTCCACGGGTGTCGCGCTCGATCTCGGACGCTGCATCTTCTGCCCGGAATGCGAGGCCGCTTGTCCGGAGGGAGCCATCACATTCACGAACGACTACAGGCTCGCCACGCGCGAACGTGATGACCTGCTCGTGCGGCCCGGTGAAGAGCGAGAGCTCGCAGCGGCGCTCGACAAGAAACTCCGGAGTCTCTTCGGCCGCTCGCTCAAGCTTCGCGTCGTCAGCGCCGGCGACTGCAACGGCTGCGCGTCCGACGTCAACGTGCTCAGCACGATCGGATGGGACATCGGCCGTTTCGGAATCCAGTACGTGGCTTCGCCGCGGCACGCCGACGGACTCATCGTGATGGGACCGGTGACCGAGAACATGCGTCTCGCGCTGCGGAAGACCTACGACGCGATCCCCGAGCCGAAGCTTGTCATCGCTGTCGGCGCGTGCGCGATCTCCGGCGGAATCTACGCCGGACATCCCGAGCAGCACGACGGCGCGGCGAGCACCGTGCCGGTCGATCTGTACATCCCTGGCTGTCCGCCCCACCCCCTGACCATCCTCGACGGACTGCTTCGCCTCCTCGGACGCATTGAGGATGGCAAGAGGTAAAGCGCCTCAGCTCGCCGTCACGCGCGGATTGGCACACGTCCACGCTGGCTGACCGGTATGGCGGCCGCGGCCAACGGGTTGGGAATCGGCTCGGCGATCTTCCGCAGCGTGGAGCGGTCGCGATGATGGAACAACTCGTCGCGTCCGCGGATGGCCAGCTCCGTGACCTGGTCGTAGGACCATCGCCCGTCGGGATGAATCGTGACGCGAATTCGAAACTCCTTCGTGAGAAACGCCTGATCGAGGAACGGACCGGAGCAGATCCCGAACGTCGTCGAACCGCGCTCGGCGCGTAACTCGAACTCAGTCGCGTCGGGCTCCGCGGTCCCACCGGCCGGACGCTTGAGGAACGCAGCCTCGCTGACAATGAGCAGGCCGTCGCCCTTCGCAAAAATCTCGCGACCACTGGGCCGCTCGACCGGCACGCCATCGAGTAAAGCGGCGCGAAGCACGAGGCCTTCGAAAGGTTTGAACGCGAAGCGGGCACCGACAGAGGTATCCGGAAAGATAGACGGCCCGGCGACACCGCTTTGCGAGAACTCCGGTCCGACGCCGAAGGACGAGTTGAGAAAAAGATCCGCGGAGTGAACGTGATCGAATTCACTGCTCAGATCGTAGCGTCCGATCAGAATCGAAAACCGGTTCGCGGAAAGGTTCTGTTCGATCCAGGCTTCTTCGATCGTCCATCGATGTGGCGCTTCGATGTTGCTGATGCCTTGCGCGTCACCGGCGAACTCGCTTGGCTGGCCTCCCTGGATGCCCAGGCCGTCGACGAAGATCGTCGCCCCACGCCAGCGAGCGAGGTGTTGCATGTCGAGCGTGACCTGAACGTTCAGATTGCCGAGATACGTGGTTCCGCGGCGCACGCCGCCGGACATGTCCGCGAACAACTCTCCGTCGTATGTGCCGGCGATCTGACTGCGCGCTGTTGCCGGGCATGACAACAGGCCGATGACCGCGATCGCCGGCACGAAGGAGCACGGTTTCAAAATCAGTCTGCTTTGACGAGCGGCACGTCGACCAGGTGCTGCGAGATAAACCAGGCTTGTAACTCGTTACGGCGGACGATGTCGGACACCAGCAGGTCGTTGGTCCCGTCGTCGCCTGATTTGTCCGCCTGGCGAGCCATCGTGCGCGCTTCCTCGAGGATGATCTCGTGTGCGTGCAGGAGCCGCGAGATCTGCACCGGCACTTCCTCGCGACCTTTCGGCGGGCGAGGGATGATCGAGGCTTCGGCCACGTCGGCCGCCATCGCCAGGCTGACGCCGCCGAGCGATTGAATGCGTTCCGCAAGCAGATCCACGAGGTCGTTCTGCTCTTCGTAATGCTTGTCGAACAGAAGATGAAGTTGATAGAACGTCGGCCCGGCCACTTGCCAGTGATGCTTCTTGTAGAGATCGCGGAGCGTGATCGTGTCGGCGAGCACCTGGTTGAGATTCTCGACGCTTTGCTTGGCGACGTTCTGAGACAGAGCGATCGGCATGTGAACGACCTGTCCGAAAGCCTGGATCTCATGTCCCTTCTGGTGGTCCGCCGGCCGCGCCCGATTCGCGACCGCTGTGCTGTCCTTTGATTTGCGTTTCATTGTTTCTCCTTTGCGAAAGCGGAATCATTGCACGGGTGACGTGAGTCTGGCGGCGCGCGCCGCGAAGCGGAACGCGAACGATCGGGAGCTGAGATCCGAGGCAGTAATCCGCTCTGCATTCGCGAAGTCGGCTTCCAGCATCGCCCGGACCTGCGTCGCCAGATCGAGATCGGCGATTGCCATCGTGATCTCGAAGTTCAGGCGGAACGAACGATTGTCGAAGTTCGCGGTGCCGATGGTGCAGTACTCATCGTCGATCAGCGTGACTTTCTGATGCATGAATCCGCGCGTGTACTGATAGAAGCGGACGCCGACTCTCTCGAGGTCGTCGAGATAGGACCAGATCGAGAGTCCGACGAGCAGGTTGTCCGAGTGCTTCGGAACGAGGACGCGCACCTCGACGCCGCGAAGCGCCGCAAGTTGAACAGCCGTGATGAACTGTTCATCAGGAACAAAGTACGGGCTGGCGATCCACAACCGTGACGTTGCCGCATTGATCGCCGCCACAAAGAACAACGTGCACGTCTCGAGCTCGTCCGCCGGACCACTCGGGAGCGCAAGAATTGCGCGGCGCGCGCCGCTGGGCGCTGGTTGCGGATCCCAATTGAGCTCCGGGAAGTCATCTGAGGCCCAATGCCAATCCTCGAAGAACGCGACCTGCACGGCTTGCACGACGGGGCCTTCGACACGAACGTGCGTGTCGCGCCAGAAACCGACTTTCTTGTCGCGTCCGAGGTATTCGTCGCCGACGTTGAGACCACCGACCCAGGCGTGACGGCCGTCGACGACGACGATTTTCCTGTGATTGCGAAAATTGATCTGGAACCGGTTGGCGCGTCCGCGAGTCGTATGAAACGAGCGTACGGAGATCCCTCCGTCACGCATGCGTCGGAGACACGACCTCGACAGATCGTGACTGCCGATTTCGTCATAGAGAAGATAGACGCGCACTCCCGCGCGCACGCGCTCGAGAAGACGCTCCTGAAGCGCGCGTCCGATTCCGTCGTCGCGAAGGATGTAGAACTGCACCAGCACGTAATCGCGAGCGCTTTCGATTCCGGCGAAGATCGATGCGAACGTCGCGTCGCCGTCGATGAGTAACTCCGCATCGTTGCCGGTGGTGAACGGAAGCTTGGCCAGCCGCTCGAACGGCAGCTCGCGAGCGTGGTCGGTCTGCACGAGCAGCCCTCGCTCGATCAGCGCCTGCTGCGCCTGTTGCGCGATCGGACTCGCTTCCGACTGAGAGCTGCGCCGCTCGATCACGTAGCCCACGAATTTTCTCTTTCCGAAAATCCAGAAGAGCGGCAGCGCCAGGTAAGGGAACGCGATCAACGCAATGGCCCACGCGATCGCGCCCTGCGGCGTGCGGGCGTCCATGATGGCGCGGACCGCGCTCACGACGCCGAGCAGGTGAATGATCGCGATGAGCCACGGCCACATGGTCAGTCGCTATTCGATCATGAGTGTGGAGAGCTTTTGGAGCGGGCGACGGGATTCGAACCCGCGACCAAGAGCTTGGGAAGCTCCTACTCTACCAACTGAGCTACGCCCGCCCGAGCGAAGGCCTCGATTCTAGCGCACTCAGAAGTTGCGGCGCAGGTCAGCGCGGTGGAACGCTTCGGCCATCGCGATCGCGACGATCGACAGCGTCAGGTAGCCGGCCAGAACCGCGGGCGTGGCGATTCCGCTCCATCCTGCGAAGTCGAGCGCGGGCAGATGACCGCCGTCGTTTACGACGACATACCAGAACGTCAGGAACAGCACGAGGAACGTCTTCGGATTTGCGCTCACGACCGCGAGCATCGTCGCGCAGGCAACGATGAACGCGATTCCGACGACGACGTAGATCGCGGATGACGGCCTCGCGGCAATCAGTCGCAGCGACGGCACGAACAGGATCGACAACGCCGTGACGGCGCTGCTCATCAACTTCCAGCGCACGAAGCCCGACTTCAGCCGCGGCGACGTGAAAACGAGACCGAGTGTGCCGGCGCGCTTCTCACGACAAGCGATGTCGGCGAGGACTACTGCGGCAGCGGCGAACGCGAGCGGCATCACGGCTTTCGGCGGCGCGGCGACTCCGGCGATCGCGAAGCCGACCGCCACCACGAAAATCAGCGGCGATGCGGTCAGCGTCATCATCGCGTCGGTCCACGCCGCGCCTGCGATCGAATCGCCTCCGCGCGGAACCACTCTCGACGCCACGCGCGTCAGCGGCTTGGCGACCGCGCCGAGACGCGCCATCCAGTTGCGGCCACTCTTCTGCGGGCCCTGCTTGACGCGCGCAGGATCGAATCGATGGAAGAACGGTCTCGCCACCGCCACAAGCGCAAACGGCGCAATCGTTGCGAAGATGCGCGGCAGGATCCAGCCGCGCGTGAGCTGCAAGCCGGAAAAGACGAACGGCGGCTTCGACCGGTCGAACGGCGTATGTCCGATCGCCATCTGCGTCGAGTGCAGCGTCCTCTTCATCGTGTCGAAAAGGAATCCGAAGCCGGTGAAATCAAAGTAGGCAACGACGCCCGGACTCTTCCCGTTCTCGATCATCGCCGCGCCAAATCCGAGTGTGGCCGCCCAGAGAAAAAAGTACGCGACGTCGCCGAACTTGCCCGAGAGAAGCGGCACCGACTCGAACAGAATCGCCAGTCCCGAAACGAACATGATCGACGGCGGTACGAGTAGCGCGTA
>DASVHS010000406.1:0-19142 GCA_036382495.1 Thermoanaerobaculia bacterium
CTCTTCCGCGCGGAGAGCTCACGCGAATCCGTGACGAATTCGTCGCGAGGTACTTGCCATGATCTCGTCGGCTTCGCGCTCCAGACTCTACGAATTGCGGCGTGATCGGATTGCCACGCAACGCGGTGCGGACCTCCTCGAACGAAAGCGTGAGGTGTTGCTCCGTGAGACGGCGAAACGCACAGCGCATGTCGCAAGATTGTCCGGTGAAGTGGAGCGCGCCTACCGTGAGGCTCGGTTGTTGCTGCGGCTGGCGGATGTGGAGCTGGGAAGCGAAGGTGTCGCCGCGGCGGCCATGGCGCAGCCGGCGATTCCAGCTATGGAGTCGCAACCCTGCACGGTCATGGGTGTCCGGTTCAACGATCTTCGCGCGCCGGCGCAGGCGTTTCGCGCGGCGTATGGCGCAGCGGCGACGGCGGAGTCACTCGATGCGGCAGGATCTGCGTTTACCGCGCTGCTTCCCCGCGTGATCGAGCTCGCATCGGAGGAGTCGGCGCTGGCGCGGCTCCATGTCGCCGTGCGGAAGGCGACGAAGATCGTCAACGCGCTGCGGAAAGTCATTCTGCCGCGGCTCAACGCACAGATTCGTTTCACCGTCGACTCGATTGCCGAAGAGGAGCGCGACGAGGCTGTTCGCCGGAAGATCAGGCTCGCGTTTGTGTGATCGATCATGAGCGCCTGGCGACAGATGTTCGTCATGGTGCTCGCGCTGGCGGCGGCCGATCCGCCGGTCACGATCGAATCGGCTGTGGAAACGCTGCGGAATGGCGCGAATCTCGAGATCGCCGGCGAGCGGATCTGCGCCGCGCATCCGCTTCCTTTGTTTTATGCGCGCCGGAAGGTTCAGCCAGCCTGGAGTGGGCGCGACCAGGATGCCCTCGTCGATGCGGTCCGGCATGCTGACGACGACGGCCTGAATCCGGCCGACTATCATCTCGCCGCAATCGAACGTCTTCAGCGCGACTCTTCGAAGGGAGCCGAGCGCGATCTGCTGCTGACCGACGCGTTCTTCCTGATGGCGTCGCATCTTCTCGCCGGTCGCATCGATCCGGTCACGATCGAGCCGACATGGTGTCTCGAGCCGCGAACGTCCGACATCGTGCCCGCGCTCGAGACTGCGCTCGAGAATCATGATGTTGCGGCGGCGCTCGCTCGTTTTCGCTCTGCCCACAAAGGCTACATTCAGCTTCGTGCGCATCTCGCGCGCTATCGGCGGATGCCGCCATGGCTTCTCATCGACGAGGGCCCTTCACTGCGGGTCGAAGCAAGCGGCGCCCGCGTGCAACAACTCGTGGCCCGTCTCGCCGCATCGGGCGAATTGGACGTCTCGCATCCAACGTTTGATGCGTCCGTTCGCGATGCCGTGCAGCGCTTCCAGCGTACGCATGGCCTGGAAGCCGACGGGATCGCAGGCGTTCGCACGATTCGTGAGCTGAACGTGCCGCTTGCAAAGCGCATCCGGCAGATCGAACTGAACCTCGAGCGCTGGCGCTGGCTCCCCGCCGGCCTCGGCGCACGTCACGCGCTGATCAACATCCCGCAGTTTCAACTGTCTATCGTCGAAGCCGAGCGGATTGTCATGACGATGCGCGTCGTGGTCGGTAAAGACTTCACGCACCGTACGCCGGTGTTCAGCAGCGAGATCAAGGAAGTCGTTTTGAGTCCGGACTGGGACGTGCCCGAGTCCATCGCGGCGAAAGAGATGTGGCCGAAACAGCGGCGCGATCCAATGTTCTTCGCCCGCGAGCACATCGAGATTCTCGCAAACGGCCGCCTGCGACAGAAGCCGGGACCGTGGAATGCACTCGGGCTGCTCAAGTTCAATCTGCCGAATCCGTACGCGGTCTACCTGCACGACACCCCGGCGCGCGAACTGTTCGGTCGCAGCGTGCGGACGTTCAGTCACGGCTGCATGCGGATCGAGAAGCCGGTCGACCTCGCCGCGTACCTGCTGCGCGGATCACCTCGCTGGACCGTGGAGCGCATCGTGGCCGAGTCGCAGAAGGGCGTGGAACACACGGTCGCGGTTCCCAATCCGCTGCCCGTGCACGTTCTCTACTGGACGGCGTTCGTCGACGAAGCGGGCGAGCTGCACTTCGCTCCGGATGTGTATGACCGCGACGACGTGCTTGACCGCGTCATGCGGAAACCAGCTCCGCGGATCTGAGTGTCACCCGCGCACGTCTCTCGCGGCGGGTGGTACGGCGGTGTGACCTGCGTCATACGGGCGAGTGATCTCGTCGATTCTTGTCGCTCGTTTGCGCCGTTAACATCGTTTCAAAATCTACCGATCAGGAGATCATCATGGCCTTCGTTATCACCGACAATTGCATCAAAGACGCGCTGTGCGTGGACGCCTGTCCCGTCGACTGCATCCATCCCAGAAAGGACGAGTCCACGTTCGAAGCCGCCACGCAGATGTACGTCAACCCTGCGGAGTGCATCGACTGCGGCGCCTGCATTCCCGCGTGCACCTCGGACGCGATCTTCCCGCTCGACGAAGTGCCGGCGGGCAAACAGCAGTTCATCGCCGTCAACGAAGCGTTCTTCGCTGTTTAGACATGACCGACAAGAAGATCATCTGGACGAAAACCGACGAAGCGCCGGCGCTCGCAACGTACTCTCTGCTCCCGATCGTTCAGGCGTTCACGACGGGAACGGGCGTCTCCGTCGAAACACGTGACATCTCTCTCTCTGGCCGCATCATCGCCAGCTTCCCGGAAAACCTGACGGAAGGCCAGAGGATGCCGGATGATCTCGCTCGACTCGGCGCGCTTTCGCTCACTCCGGAAGCGAACATCATCAAGCTGCCGAATATCAGCGCTTCGATCCCTCAACTCACGGAAGCGATCAGGGAGCTGCAGCATCAGGGTTACGACATCCCCGACTATCCTGAAGTCGCAACGACCGACGCCGGGAAAACAGTTCAGGCGCGATACTCGAAGATCCTCGGCAGCGCCGTGAACCCGGTCCTTCGCGAAGGGAACTCCGATCGCAGGGCTCCGCTCGCCGTCAAAAACTTCGCGAAGAAGAACCCTCACAAACTGGGCGCGTGGACTCCGGACTCGAAGTCCGAAGTCGCACACATGAGCGACGGAGACTTCTACGGAAACGAGCAATCGATCGTCATGGACGGCGGTGGGGCGTTCAGGATCGAGCTGGCCGGTAAAGACGGCAGCACCACGATTCTGAAAGATGGATTGACCGCGACGCCCGGCGAGATCCTGGACGGCACGTTCATCAGCGTGAAGGCTCTCCGAAAGTTTTACGAAGAGCAGATTGAAGACGCGCGGAACAACGGTCAGTTGCTCTCCGTGCACCTCAAGGCAACGATGATGAAAGTGTCCGATCCGATTTTGTTCGGACACGCCGTCTCCGTTTTCTTCAAGGATGTCTTTGAGAAGCACGCCGCGGCGTTGAAAGAAGCAGGCGTCAATCCGAACCTCGGCCTGGGCGATCTGTACAGAAAGATTCAGTCGCTGCCCGCGGCGAAGCGCTCGGAGATTGAAGCCGGCATCAAGGCCACGTATGCGAAGCGTCCGGCATTGGCGATGGTCGATGCGGACAACGGCATCACGAACCTGCACGCGCCGAACGACGTGATCGTCGACGCGTCCATGCCTGTCGTCGTTCGCGAATCGGGAAAGATGTGGAACGCGGAAGGGAAGCTGCAGGACACGAAAGCAATGATCCCCGACCGCTGCTACGCGACGATCTACAAAGAGATCATCGACAACTGCAAGAAGTTCGGCGCATTGAATCCGGGGACGATGGGATCCGTTCCGAACGTCGGCCTGATGGCGCAGAAGGCAGAAGAGTACGGATCACACCCGACGACGTTCGAGATTCCGTTCGATGGAACGATCCGAGTCGTCAATGAAGCCGGCGACGCGCTGATGGAGCACGATGTCGAAGCCGGCGACGTCTGGAGAATGTCCAGAGCCAAAGACATTCCCGTTCAGGACTGGGTCAAGCTGGCGGTCAGGAGAGCAAGAGCGACCGGTGCTCCCGCGGTGTTCTGGCTCGACAGCAATCGCGCACATGACGTGAACATCATCACGAAGGTCGTTCGATATCTGAAGGACCACGATACCGCGGGGCTCGACATCAGGATCATGGCTCCCGTGCAGGCGATGCGCTACTCGCTCGAGAGAATCCGTGAGGGTCTGGACACGATCTCGGTGACCGGCAATGTTCTGCGCGATTATCTGACGGACCTCTTTCCCATTCTCGAAATCGGCACGAGCGCGAAGATGCTCTCGGTCGTGCCGCTTCTTGCCGGAGGCGGGCTGTTCGAGACCGGTGCCGGCGGCTCTGCTCCCAGGCACGTACAGCAGTTCGTCAAAGAGGGCTACCTCCGCTGGGATTCACTCGGAGAGTTTTCTGCGCTGGCCGCGTCGCTGGAGCATCTGGCTGCAACGTTCAAGAACGAGAAGGCGCAGATCCTTGCCGGCACGCTCGATGAGGCCATCGCGAAGTTTCTCGACAACAACAAGTCGCCGGCGCGCAAGTGCGGTCAGATCGATAACCGTGGGAGCCACTTCTATCTCGCGCTGTACTGGGCCGAGGCGCTGGCCAACCAGTCGAGCGATGCGGGTTTGAAGTCGAAGTTCAACGCCATCGCCAGCCGGTTGAGCGCCAATGAGTCGACGATCAACCAGGAGCTGCTCGCGGCGCAGGGAAAGCCTGTCGACATGGGTGGTTACTATCATCCCGATTTCGAGAAGGCTCTGAAGGCAATGCGGCCGAGCGCGACCTTCAACGCGATCATCGACACCGCGGAGACGGGCGTTCCGGAGCGGGGTGGCCGCTACGTTTTGACAACGATGCGCGGTCGAGCGTCATCGCGGTCATAGCACAACGCCCGATACGACCCGGCCGGCGCGCGAAGCTCGTTGAACCGAACGCCCATGACCGTGCCTGGATGTGACTCGCGCATCGTGGAGAATCGCGAAGCAGAACGCAGCGAGATCGAGGAAATGGATATCACCCGCGAGTCCGCAGGCCTGTGGGCGATCAGCCAGGGCTTCGGCGATCAGATTGCCAGGGACGATGACGAGATCGTCGAGCGCGCGTCGCTACGGTGAAGACCGAAGGCGGTGCCTCAGGATGGTCGCGGCGGACCAGCTCAACGCGATTCCTGCGAAGCCGAGGGCGATCAGGAGCACGACGTCGCCGCGGAGGAAGCTCTCGCCGAGATAGACGGCGCCGAACGCGAAGGGGAACTCCGCGATGGCCAGCGCAGCGAGGTACGTCTTCGGGTCGTAGCGCAACGTGCCCAGAACATATCCCGGCACTTCGGAGGGAAGGGCAATCTGGAGAAGGAGGATGTGGGGGAAGCCGGCGATCTTGCGCAGTTCGCTTTCGTATGAGCGCAGTCGCTCTTCCGGGATGAAACGTGTGACGACGCTTCGACCGAGATACCGCCCGATCCCGTACGAAATCGCGCCTCCGATCAACCAGCCGCACCACAGCATGAGTAGCGTGGGGATCTTTCCCCACGCCGTGACCGCAATCGGCACGAGTGCGACCGTCGAGAAGAACGCCAGCATCGCCGAGAACGTCGAGAGCACGAGAAAGACGACCATCCCGGCGGCGGAGTGGTGCTCGACAAAAGTCGCCGCCTTGATCGTGATGGCGTCGAGGCGATCGTGAATTGCATGGGATGCGACGATCAGCGCCACCACGCCTACGAGCAACAGCAGGACGACGGCGCGTCGAGTCTGCTGGCGCAGCAGGACATCGGCATCCTCGGGCATCCAGCGCCCATCGTACAGCCCGCCGCATATAGACTTCCATCATGACCATCACGCGAATCCTCGTCCCGGTCGACTTTTCGCCGGCCTCGTTTCGAGGAGCAGCCGTTGCTGTCGATCTCGCCCGGCAGCTCGGAGCGCGCGTTCGCATGGTCACGGTCCTCGACGTCGGCGACCTGCGGGTGGCGATGAAGTCGCGCCTTCACGGTTTCACGAACGATGCGGGCGTTCGAAAGGCGGTGCGCCGCTGGGTGGAAGAGCAATTCGCGCGCATCGAGATCCCCAAAGGTGTTCACGCAACGCGCGCCGTGAGGCGCGGCATCGTCGAGAAGGAAATCTCCGCCGCGATCCGAAGCCATCGGCCGCAACTCGTCGTCATGGGATCCGCCGGAATGACACGGCGACTGCCGATCGGAAGCAAGACCGACTACGTGATCCGGAACTCCTCCGTCCCGGTGCTCGTCGTGACCGATCGCTCGGAAGCTCCGTAACCGCGATTGCGCAGGGGAAGGATGACGATCCTCGATGTCAAACGACTCTCCGTCACGCTGGATCACCGGTCCATCGTGCGTGACGTGACGTTCGCCATCGAGGAGGGCGATAGCGTCGCCATCATCGGCCCGAACGGATCCGGGAAGACCGTTCTGCTCAAGGCGATTCTCGGCATGCTTCCGCACGATGGCGACGTCGTGTGGCGAAAGGGCGCGACGGTCGGCTACGTCCCGCAGAAAATCGAGGCCGACCGCAGCGTGCCGCTGAACGTACGGAATCTTCTCCAGTCGAAGGCGGCGGTGATCGGCAAGGGGGCCAACGAAATCCGCGAAGCGATCACGCGCGTGGGCCTGACGGAAGACCTCCTGGCGATGCAGATCGGACGTCTCTCCGGCGGACAGTTTCAGCGTGCTCTGATCGCGTTCGCGCTTCTCGGCAATCCCGACGTCGTCTTCTTCGATGAGCCGACGGCATCGATGGACGAGCCGGGTGAAGAGCAGATGTACGAACTGATTCGCCGCCTGCAGAACGAGCTCGGGCTGACCGTCGTGGTCGTGTCACACGATCTCTCGTTCGTCTATCGCTATTCCTCGAAGGTGCTCTGTCTGAACCGGGCCGGGATCTGCTTCGGACCGCCGCGTGGCGTGCTGACGCCGGAGTTGCTCGCCGAGCTTTTCGGCGCGCCGGCGTTTTACGGACACACGCATTCATGAGCGCCGGTTCGGGTCTGTTCACGATCGTTCTCGGGCTGACCACGGCGGCCATCGCAGGACTCGTTGGAAGTTTCGCCCTGATGAAACGAATGACGCTCGCCGGCGATGTCGTTTCGCATCTGGCGCTGCCGGGGCTCGGGCTCGCGTTTCTCTGGCGCATCAATCCTCTCATCGGGGCAGCGGCGACGCTGGCAATCGGCGTCGTCTTCATCGATCAACTGCAGCGGCGCAGTGGTCTTGCGGCGGAATCGGCAATCGGCGTCGTCTTCGTCGCCGCTCTTGCGCTGGGAACTCTTCTTACGCCGAAGGAGGACTTGATCGACGCGCTCTTCGGCGGCTTCGGCGAAATCACGACCACGGGATTTGTGCTCGGACTGCTCGGCTGTGCTGTCGTCGCGTCGACGATGTTTGCGTTGCGTCACGAGCTGATTCTCGGGATCTTCTCGCCGGATCTGGCCAGGTCGCTGAAGATCGATGTGGAGCGTGTGAACTTTCTCTACCTCACTACGTTCGGCCTCACCATCCTGCTCGGCCTGCAGTTTCTCGGCGCCCTGCTGGTCGGCGCGCTCATCATCGTGCCGGCTGCCGCGGGGCGGCAGCTGGCGAATACGCTCGATCGCTTTCTCTTTCTGTCGTCGGTCACGAGCGTAGTCTCCGTCGCGCTCGGCTTTTTCATCTCCTGGCGCTGGCACGTGCCGCTGGGTCCAACGATCGTCGGCGTGGCCTCGCTGCTCTTTGCGTTCAGTCTGGCCCGGCACAAATGAATGAGCTGGGAATGGGCATTCGTCACATCCGCAATCTGCCGTACGTCACGGAGATCCGTCTTGTTCACGGTTCAGCATGGATGGCCATGATCAAGAAATTCGGCTGGATCGCTTTAGTCGTCGGGACCGTCTTCCTTTTCGCTCAACGGGCATACGCGCACTGCGACACGCTGAATGGGCCGGTCGTCGCGGCAGCACGCACGGCGCTGGAGAAAGGCGATGTCACGCCTGTGCTTCGGTGGGTGCAACCACAGTTCGAAGAAGAGATTCACGCGGCGTTTGATCGCGCGCGTGCCGTCCGCGTGAAAGATGCCGATGCGCGGGCCCTTGCCGACCAGTGGTTCTTCGAGACACTCGTGCGGATTCACCGCGAAGGCGAAGGGGAGCCTTTCACCGGACTGAAAGACGAGCCTGCAGAGCCGGTCTTCGAGGCCGCCGACACGGCGATCGCACAGGATTCGATCGAGAAGCTGAAACCGGTCGTGACCGCGGACGTCGTAACCGGTCTGAGGACTCGCTTTCAGCATCTGCTGGAAACGAAGAAACATGCCGACGAAAGCGTCGAGGCCGGCCGGCGCTACGTCGCGGCCTACGTCGACTTCGTGCATTACGTCGAGATGCTGCACTCCCGGTCCGGAGGGCAGCATGACGTTCGTCATTAATTTGACGGGCGCGCACGCGCTGCTGGTACAAGAAGGGCCGCATGGCACTGCGGTCGACGGCGCTGGCTCCCCGCCAGTCTCGGCGCGCGTCACGCGCTGATCAACATTCCGCAGTTTCAACTGTCTGTCGTCGAAGCGGAGCGGATCGTCATGACGATGCGCATCGTGGTCGGGAAAGACTTCACGCATCGCACGCCGGTGTTCAGCAGCGAGATCAAGGAAGTCGTCTTCAGTCCGGACTGGGACGTCCCCGAGTCGATCGCGGCGAAAGAGATGTGGCCGAAGCAGCGGCTCGATCCAGCGTTTTTTATGCGCGAACACATCGAGGTCCTGGCAAGCGGCCGCCTGCGGCAGAAGCCGGGACCGTGGAATTCGCTCGGGCTGCTCAAGTTCAATCTGCCGAATCCGTATGCGGTGTATCTGCACGACACGCCGGCGCGCGAACTGTTCGGTCGCAGCGTGCGGACGTTCAGTCACGGCTGCATGCGGATCGAGAAACCGGTCGACCTCGCCGCGTACCTGCTGCGCGAATCACCGGGGTGGACCGTTGAGCGCATCGTGGCCGAGTCGCAGAAGGGCGTGGAACACACCGTCGCGGTTCGCAGTCCGTTACCGGTACACATCCTCTACTGGACTGCGTTTGTCGACGAAGCCGGCGAGTTGCACTTCGCTCCCGACGTGTATGACCGCGACGATGTGCTCGACCGCGCCATGCGGAAACCCGCACCGCGCTTCTGAGCCTCACCGATCAGAGGATGTCACTTCGCTTCCGGTGCGGCCATGTGTTTCATCATCGGACAACCCGCCATCGAGTCGGCCATCCCTTTCATCATCCCGCTCTGCATGTGCTCCATCATGTGGTGCATCATCTGCGGCTGCATGTCCATCATCTCTTTCTGCATCATCGATCGCTGAGTCACGAGCTCGTTGATGACAGCCTGCATCTTGTCGACTTTCGCCGAGCCCCTGGATTTGTTCATGTCGTCGACGAGCGTCTGCAGCTTTGCATTCATGTCCGTCATGTGCTGCTTCATCGCGTCGGCCTTCTGCATCATGGCCGCGCAGTCCGGCATCGCTGCAGGCTTCTGATCCGCGGGCATGGGCATGGTCATCTGGGCAAAGAGTGCCGGAACCAACAAAAGGGTCAGTGACAACACGACAATCATTCGTTTCATGGGCAACCTCCAGTTGCGTACGGTATTCGGTTTGAATCCTCTGGCTATGACCGCCAGCACCATCGAGTGTGCGTGCACTCCTCACACCAGCGCCGGCTCGGCGGCTGGTTCATTGATTGCTGGAACGACGAGATCCGTCTTGCTGTGCCGCCGCCGCTCGCTCAGGTAGTAGAGGACCGGCACGGTCGCGCGCGAGAGCAGCAGCGAGGCGACTTCACCGGCCATGAGCGAGATGGCCAGGCCCTGAAAGATCGGGTCGAACAGGATCACGCTCGCTCCCACGACGACCGCCGCCGCGGTGAGCATCATCGGCCTGAAGCGGACCGCGCCGGCGTCGATCACGGCCTCCTGCAGCGGCATGCCCTGCGCGAGACGCAACTCGATGAAGTCGACGAGGATGATCGAATTCCTCACGACGATGCCCGCTCCGGCGATGAACCCGATCATCGACGTAGCCGTGAAGAACGCGCCGAACATCGCGTGGGCCGGAATGATCCCGATGAGCGAGAACGGGATCGCGGCCATGATCGTCAGCGGCGTCTTGAACGACTGGAACCAGCCCACGACCAGCACGTAGATCAACACGAGCACCGCCGCGAACGCGAGGCCGAGGTCGCGGAAGACTTCGTAGGTGATGTGCCATTCGCCGTCCCATTTCATCGCCAGACGTTCGGTCGTGAACGGCTGCTGCGCGACGAACCGCTCCATCGTGTAGCCCTCAGGCAGCTTCAACTGATCGAGCGCGCGGTTGAGCTTCAGGATCGCGTAAACAGGACTCTCTTCACTGCCGGCGACGTCGGCTGTCACGTAGACGACCGGCATCAGATTCTTGTGATAGATGCTCTTCGGCGCGATCGTTTCTTCGACGTGCACGAGCGACCCGAGCGGCACCAGCTCGCCGCGCGATGACATGACGCGGATCGACTCCAGTCTCCCGACCGAAGCACGCATCGCACGCGGAATCTGCACGACGATCGGCACGTCCTCTTCTTCCGATGCATCGTGGAGCAGGCCGCTGTTGATGCCCGAGAGCGCGAGTCGCAGCGTGCTGTCGATCTGATCCGGCGTGACGCCGTTCAGTGCCGCCTTTTCTTTGTCGACGACGAAGCGAAGCTCCGTCTGATCGTCTTCCACGTACGAATCGCTGTCGACCACATCCGCTGTCTGTCTGAACACCCGTTCGACCTGCTTCGCCACGGCGATCTGGCGCGCGTAGTCGGGGCCGTAGATCTCCGCGACGATCGTCTGCAGCACCGGCGGGCCGGGCGGCACTTCGGCGACTTTCACGTTTGCGTTCCATCGAAGAGCGATCGGCGCGATCAGATTTCTGACTCGCTTTGCGATCTCGTGGCTTTGCGCCTTGCGGTCACCCTTCGGCAGCAGGTTCACCTGCAGGTCGCCGACGTTCGATCCACTGCGAAGGAAGTAGTGGCGCACCAGGCCGTTGAAGTTGAACGGCGAGGCCGTGCCGGCATAGACCTGATAGTTGGCGACTTCGGGAACGTTTCCGACCGCCGCACCGATCTCGCGCGTCACCGCCGCCGTCCGCTCGAGCGGTGTTCCTTCCGGCATGTCGACGACAATCTGGAACTCGCTCTTGTTGTCGAACGGCAGCATCTTCACGCGCACGAGCTTCAGCGCGAACATCGACATCGCCGCCAGCAGCAGGATGACGACGCCGGCGAGAAACCCGTAGCGCAGACGCGGCTCGCTGATGATGCGTCTCATCACGCGGCGGTACAAAGCCGTCGCGAATCCTTCCTTCACGTGTGTCGATTCCGAATCGCGCCGCAGCAGACGAACGGCGGCCCACGGTGTGACCACAAACGCGATGACGAGCGAGAACAGCATCGCCGCGGATGCACCGACCGGAATCGGCCGCATGTACGGTCCCATCAGTCCGCGCACGAAGCCCATCGGCAGGATCGCGGCGATGACCGCAAACGTGGCCAGGATGGTGGGGTTGCCGACTTCGGCAACGGCTTCGACTGCGACGTGGCGCAACGATCGCGACCGGTTCTGCGGCAGCCTGTGATGACGAACGATGTTCTCGACGACGACGATCGCGTCGTCGACGAGGATGCCGATGGAGAAGATCAGCGCAAACAGCGTGACGCGGTTGAGTGTGTAACCGGCCAGGTAGAAGACCGCCAGCGTCAGCGCCAGCGTCACCGGAATCGCGATGGCCACGATCCCCGACTCGCGCCAGCCGAGAGTGAGGCCGATCAGGATGGCGACGGAGAGGACGGCCAGGAGCATGTGAAAGAGCAGCTCGTTCGATTTCTCCGCGGCGGTCTCGCCGTAGTCGCGCGTAACCGCGACGTTCACGTCCCAGGGGATCAACGTCCCTTTCAGCGACTCGACCTTCGCGATCACCGCGCGCGAGACGTTTGTGGCGTTCGTCGCTTTCCGCTTGGCGATCGAAATCGTGACGGCGGGTGAGACACCTGAACGTGTGCCGGTGAACACGTAATCGGCAGGCTCCTGTGGACCATCGGTGATCGCCGCGACGTCGCCGAGGTAGACGGGACGGTTGTTGTGGGCGCCGACGACGATTCGGGAGGCGTCATCCGCGCTGCGGATGAAGCCACCGGTCTCGACGAGCACTTCTTTGTTGTTCGAAGAGAACGCCCCCGCCGACGCCTGCGTGTTCGACTGCTGGATCATCGAAACGATCGGTGCCGGCGCGAGACCGTATGCCGCGATGCGCGACGGATCGAGCGTGATGCGAAGCTGGCGGCGCAACCCGCCGATGATCTGCACGGCGGAGACGTCGCCCACCTGTTTGATCTCCGTCTGCAACTGTGCGGCGACCCGCCTGAGCGTGAAGGGATCATAGCGATCGCTCGACAGCGTGAGCGCGAGGATCGGCACATCGTCGATCGATCGCGGTTTGATCAGCGGCCCAGACGCGCCGGAAGGAACGATGTCCGCATTCGCGTGCAGCTTCTGGTTCAGGCGGACGATCGCCTTCTCTTCGTCCTCGCCGACTTTGAAGCGGACGACGACCATCGAGACACCCGCGGACGAGGTCGAGTACACGTATTCGACGCCCGGAATCTCGCGGAGGAACTTCTCCATCGGCTTGGTGATGCGTTGCTCGACTTCGCGCGGTGTGGTGCCGGGCATCTGCACGAACACGTCGACCATCGGCACGATGATCTGCGGCTCTTCTTCGCGCGGCAGAAGCACGACCGCGCCGATTCCGATCAGCATCGAGGCGCCGATGACGAGCGGCGTCAGCTTCGAATCGATGAACGCCTTCGCCAGACGTCCGGCGATGCCGTGGGGCTTACGGCTCATGAACGGGCCCCTGTCTCGATCCGCGTTCCGTCACGTACGTTGCCGACGTTTCGCGGGATGACCTTTTCGCCCTGGTCGATGCCTGTCAACACTTCGACGCGATCTCCCTGCGGCTCGCCGAGCGTGACGATGCGCATCCGGGCGATGCCGCTGTTGTCGACGACGTACACGCTGGTCAACTCGCCGCGACGGGTGACCGCCGTCGCCGGAACGGTGATGCCGTCACGCGAGCCGATGGCGAACGCGACGCGCACGAATGTGCCGGAGCGAAGGCCGGAACGTGACGGCAGATCGATTTTCACGAGCGCGCTGCGCGTGACCGGATCGACGACCGGGACGATGCTCGTCACCCGCGCCGTGAGCGGAGGTCCGCCGCCGTCGATCGTCACCGGATCGCCGGTGTGAACGCGCGCGGCCAGCTCTTCGTCGATCGTCGTGTCGACGCGGTAATGCGAGTCGTCTTCGACAGTCAGCAGTGGCATGCCCGGCGAGGCTTGCGCACCGGGATCGATCATCCTCGCGGTGACGATGCCGTCGATCGGCGAACGAACCTTCGTGTAGCTGAGGAACGTTTCCGCCACGGCCACGCCCGCGCGCGCCTGGGATCTGCGCGCGAGCATCTCGTCGCGGCCACGCTTTGCCTGATCGAGCTGGGCGTCGGCTGCCGTCTTCCGCGCCGTCACTTCCTCGAACTCCTGCGGACTGACCGAGCCACGTTCGCGCAACGCTGCAAATCGCTTGTATGTCGCGCTCGCGAGATCCGCGTTCGCCTGCGCGGAAGCGATCGCAGCCCCGGCGCTGGAGATCGCCTGATCGGCTTCGCTGGCGCCGCCGCTGGCCTGCTCGCTTCTCGCTTGTGCTTCGCGGTCGTCGATCTCGACGAGGATGTCGCCCGCGCGCACGCGCTGGCCTTCCGATACGAGCACGCGCGTGACGTTGCCCATCACCTTCGCTGCGAGCGGGCTGACCGTCGTCGAGCGGACCGTTCCGGTCGTGATGCGCGTCTCCGGGAGAGTCTCGGTCTTCACGAGCTCCACTGGGGCGGTGACGGTTTGCGCCGCTTCATGGGACGGCCGGCCGGAACAAGCCGCAAGAAGAATCACTGCAGCGCCCATTGCGCGGTGATCAAAGAAACGGGTCGATGTCATGAAGACCTCCGGTCGAGCGCAAAAGCTCGGCGTAACCAGTGATGTATTGATGGCGGGCGGCGAGAAGAGCGAGGCGCGCTCCGACGAGCGCCGTCTGCGAGCGCAGCTCCTCGGTGATGGTGGTCAGGCCGTTTTCATAACGGTCCTCCACGATGCGGGCGGCGGCGGCTGCTTGTTCGGCGGCGCTCGACGCGACTTCCAGTTGCTGGCGCGCGGCGTTGACGCGGTACCAGGCAGAGACGGTCTCCATCTCGATCCTGTCGCGCGTTATCGCTTCCATCGCTTTGGAGCCATCGGCACCGGCTCGCGCTTCGGCGATGCGCGCGAACTTGCCGCCATCGAAGACGTCGATGCTGGCGATGAGCCCCATCGTGTGATCGGAGTTGCGGTTGCTGAACGTCGAACCGCTGGCTCCCCACGAAGCGAATCCATCGAGGCGAGGTAGCAATGTCGCGCGCGCTGAGCGCAGTTGCAGTTCCGCCGCGGCGCGAGCCGCATGCGCGGACGCGAGCTCGCCACGGGTCTGGAGCGCGTTCTGTGTCGCGGCGGCGAGATCGATCTGCGGAAACGTCCTCTCGGGGAGAGCCGGGTCGATGTCGATCGGCTCCGCCAGCGGCCGCTCGAGCGTCATCGCCAGCGCGGCGCGCGCGATCTCAGCATCACCGGCCGCTTCGATTTCCTGCTGCCGGAACTGAGCGAGATGGACTTCGGCCGCCAGGCGATCGGAGTCGACGGTCAGACCTTGTGCGGCTTTGTCGCGTGACACTTTCGCGGCAGCTTCTGCCGCGCGGACTGCTTGCGACGCGACGATGCGCCGCTGCCGGGCCAGGGTAAGGCCGTAGTAGCGCGCGATGACGTCGGAGAGAATCCGTTGCCGGGTCTCCTCCGCTGCGGAATTCGCGCGGATGACGCCATGCTTCGCCTGCGCGGTCCTATCGAACCGGCGCATCTGATCGAAGAACGCATAGCGAACGTTGATCGCAAGACGATCGTTGCGAACGACGGGTGGATTGTTGAGGAAGTTCGTGTCGAAGTTCTGCGGTCCGAATCGACCCTGCTCGAGCAGCGACCCGAAGACGAAGACGGGATTGTTGCTCCGCGTCGAGTTTGCCGTCGCGTCCACAACCGGCAGCCACGCCGCGCGCGCTTCATTGAGTCGCGCGTATGCGGCGTCGGCTTCCGATTTCGCCGCGGTGACCTGCGGATTCCGGCTCAGCGCCTCGGCCGCCGCGTCGCGAAGAGTCAGGGTGGCGGCAGTTGAGAATGTGGCGATCAGCAGGCTCACGGTCGCTGTGGCGAGCAGCTTCATGCCACCTGTTCCGCGGCCCGGATGTGTTTCGATTCATCGGCCACGCCGAGCTTGCGCAGGATGGCCATCATCGGGCACCAGTTGGTGAAGGCGGACTGGATGAGATTCAGTCCCACGAAGGCGATGAAGACGAGAAACCAGGGGCTGACCGTCCATGCCAGTACGGCCGCGATGAGGACGAATGAGCCGGCGATGAGGCGAAGGTAGCGTTCCACGTTCATGACTTTGTTCTCCTACTTGACAACTATATGGCCATATGGTTATATTGTCAACATGACCAGCCAACATGGAACTGATGGATCGACATTCCTGCCGCCGGAAGGGGGCGCCGTCACGCTTCCGTGTGAGTGGAACGGTATGATGCAGGCCGTGGCGGCGGGCCGTAAGAAACGACAGGCAGCGTTATCGCCGGCGGCGATCGAGTTGATCGCCGCGCGCTTTCGTACGCTCGGAGAGCCGCTGCGCATCCGCATCATTCAGGAGCTCGAGTCCGGCGAGAAAACGGTCTCCCAGATCGTCGACGCCGTAGGATCGACGCAGCCCAACGTCAGCAAGCACCTTCGCCTCCTGCAGGAAGCCGGCGTCATCGGGCGAAGGCAGGAAGGGAACCTCGTGTATTGCTATGTCAGCGACGACAGCGTGCTCCGGCTCTGCGATGCCGTCTGCACGAGCCTCGGCGAGCGACTCTCGCGCGACGCCAAAGTGGCCGCTGAGTTGAATCGCGGCATGGCGCGGCGGCGGTGAACGGCATGTCCGACGCGCTCATCTTCCTCGGATTCGCTGTCGTCTGGTTTGTGATGATGCGGGTCGTCCTGCCGCGGCTCGGTGTTTCGACGTGAACCCCCGCCTCCCGCCGCGTGCCGGCGGAACCTGAGACCGATAGCGGCTCCCGGCCGCTAGCTGCCACACCCTCAACGAAACGGCGTCGTCTTGCGAATGACGAAATCCCGATCGTCGAGCTCGAGGACGGGAACTGACGCGGTGAGACCGCATTGCGGACACCGCGGCCCGTTCTGACCGGCGTCGGCGACATCGGCTTCAAAAACGGTCTCGCACTCACTGCACCGCCGAAGCTCGTCGGCGGCGGCCGTCAAAATCCGCTCTTCAGGTACCACAATCCCATGTGCACTCCTACGCCTTCATCGCCGCCAGCACTCTCTCACGCGTCATCGGCAACCGGAGCATCCTCACACCGGTCGCGTCGAATACCGCGTTGGCGATGACCGCGCCCATCGGCACGATGGCCGGCTCGCCGCCTCCCTGGGGCGCGAGGTCATCATTCGATATGAGCAGCGTCTCGATGTGCGGCACCGCCGCGAAGCGCGGCAGCTCGTAGGTGTCGAAGTTCCGGTCAGCGATCGCGCCGCCTTTGAAATTCAGCTCCTCGCTCAGCACGTAGCCGAGTCCCATGGTGATGCAGCCTTCGATCTGCATCTTCGCCCCGTCGGGGTTGATGACGAGGCCCATGTCCTGCGCGGCGACGACGCGCTTGACCGCGATGGTGCCGGTGGCGCGGTCGACCGCCACTTCCGCGGCCAGGGCGCAGTACGATCCGGCGTCGAAGCCGACCGCGATGGCCCGACCCTGACCCGACGGCCCGGGCGCCGCCTTCCAGCCGAACGCTTCGGCCGCGGCCTTCAACACCCGGCGCAGCCGCGCATCCGACGCATTCCTGAGGCGGAACTCCAGCGGATCGATCTTCGCCGCGGCGGCCATGATGTCGATCTGCGACTCGCGGCCGAAGACGTTCGTCGCCGCGCCGGGAGCGCGCCACGGACCGACGGCGAACGGATGCACCCGCGCTCCGCCGCCGCGGCCAAGGTACGACTTCACGCTGACGTTCGGCACGTCGTACAGCACCTCGGCCGAACGGTCGCCCGCGGCGTAGACCTGGTAATCCCAGCTCGTGATCTTTCCCTGATCGTCGACGGCCGACGCGATCTTCACCACCGCGGCGGGGCCGAACGTGTCGAAGAAGAACTCCTCGCCGCGCGTCCACGCCACCATCACCGGCCTGCCGGTGATCTGCGCCAGCCGCGCCGCTTCGACCGCCTGATTGACGGCGCTCTTGCCGCCGAATCCTCCGCCGACGAACGGCGTGATCACTCGAACGTTCTTCTCATCGACGGCGAGTGTCTGGGCGATGCGCGTCCGTGCACCGAAGGGAGTCTGCGTCCCCGCCCACACCGTCATCTTGCCGTCCTTGAGCTCCGCGACCGCGGTGTGTGGCTCCATCGGAGCGTGCGCGAGGTACCCGGTGCGGAAGGTCGAACGCACTACGTTTGCTGTGACGCTCGAAACGTCGCCGCGCGTCGTGCGAACTTCTGCTTCGCCGCCGTTCTTCACGAAGAAGTCGCCGACCGATTCGGTATCGAACGCCGCCGCCGGCTGGTCCCACTCGGCCTTGATCAGCGTGAGCGCGTGGCCGGCCGCTTCGGGATCGGCGTGCAGCACGGCGACGAGGTCGTCCTTCTCCACCACGGTCACACCGCTCATGGCCTTCGCCTTCGACGTGTCGAGAGACTTCCGCGTCGCGCCGTGCGCCGGCGGGCGCAGGATGCGCGCGTAGAGCATGCCGGGGCGGCGGATGTCGCCGGCGTATTGCGCGCGCCCGGTGACTTTTTCGAGCCCGTCGAGGCGTTTGGCCGAATGCCCGATGACCTTGAACTCCTTGACCATGCGGAGCGTCGCCTTTTCGTCGACGAGGCGCGCGATCTGTTTTCCTTTCGCGAGCTCGCCGTAGGTGACTTTGCGCGAAGCGTCGCCGGCAACGGAGACGACGCCGTTTTCCACGACGAGTTTTTCGCGCGCGACCCCGAGCTTCTTCGCGGCAAGATTCATCAACACGGCGCGGGCCTCGGCTGCCGCGGCGCGAACCGCAGGACCGAACATCCGCGTCGACTGCGAACCCCACGTCCCCTGGTCCCACGGGCACTGATCGGTATCGCCCATGACCATGGTCATCGAGTCGAGCGACACACCCAGCTCCTCGGCCGCCATCTGCGCCAGCGAGGTGTGGACGCCCTGGCCCATCTCGATCTTTCCGGAGAAGAGCGTCACGCGCCCGTTCTCGTCGATGCGCAGGTAAGCGTTGAGATCCTCCGGGTACGCACGCCGCTGCGCGAACAGCGTCGCCGGTTTGGTTGTGATCAGTACGACGATTCCGCCGCCCAGCAGCTTGTTGAACGAACGGCGTGTGAACCCGCGCCCGTCGCGTGTGTTCGAGAAGAGTGCGGCGCGATGGAGATCGTCTGCATCAACGTTCGCATTGTGTTTTCTCATCGCGCACCTCCCTTCCCGGCCGCTTCCTGGATTGCGGCGACGATCCGCTGATGCGCGCCGCAGCGGCAGAGGTTGGCGTCCATCTCCTGCACGATGGCGTCGCGCGAAGGGTGCGGCTGTTTCTGCAGAAACGCCCAGGCGTTCATCAGCATCCCCGACGTGCAGTAGCCACACTGGAATCCGCCGTGATCGATGAATGCCTGCTGCAGCGGGTCGAGATGCCCGCCGCGCTCGAGACCTTCGACGGTGACGACGTTCTTCCCCTGCACGGCGGCGAGCGTCGTCTGGCACGAGCGGACCGCCGTGCCGTCGACGGCGACCGTGCAGGCGCCGCACACTCCTTCGCCGCAGCCGTACTTCGTGCCGGTGAGATCGAGATCGGTGCGCAGCACCCAGAGCAGCGTCCGCTCATCGTCCGTGTCGAGCGCCACCGGTTTCCCGTTGAGCCGGAATTGAATGCTTCGTTTCAAGCAGCCCTCCTCACGCCCAAGGATTCGTGCGTCGAATTGTATTGCACGGAGGGAGCGGCAGCGAACGC
>DASVHS010000407.1:0-2644 GCA_036382495.1 Thermoanaerobaculia bacterium
CGGCCAGATTCGAAGCCGATCCGAATCCGTCGGCGCTCGCGAATCTCCGCGCCATGAGAGTCCTCGTCCTCACCCGCAACGTTCTCGGTCCCGCGCTGGTCATCATCGATGCGCGGCCGGAGGCGAGCTATCGCGGCGAGACCGCCGGCAACGGCGTGAATCGAGCCGGTCACATCCCCGGAGCGTTGAGCGTTCCCTGGTCGCGAAATCTCGATAATGATGGGTTGTTCCGAAGCGACGACGATCTTCGAAACCTGTATGGCGATCTGGGCGTGAAGAAAGACACGACAGTGATCACGTATTGCCGCACGGGCGTGGAAGCCTCCATGACCTACTTCGTCCTCCGCTACCTCGGCCTCGACCCGTCGCTGTACGACGGATCGTTCGTCGAGTGGAGCAACGACGACAACGCGCCGGTCGTCTGACCGGCGCACGGAGTCCGCTATCTGAGTTGCGTGACCTGCGTCTTTTCTTCCACTGCGATTGCCTGCGGGAACAGAATGTTGTTCTCGAGATGGATGTGGCGATGCAGGTCACGCTCGAGCTCCTGCAGCAGATCGAATAGACCGCGATAGCTGCCGCAGGCTTCCGCCGGCAGCGCGAAGTCGTCGGTGGCCGCGCGAATCTCGGCGATCTTCTCGCCGGCCGCTTCGTGCTCGGACATCATCATCTGAATCGGGTTGCGCACCGTCCCGAAAAACGGCACCGGAGGCTCGTCGCCGGCGAGCGCGGCCGCCTCGAGCGCAGTCACGTATGGAAACAGAACCTGCTCCTCTTTCATCATGTGCGGCAGGAGCTCATCCGACAGATCGGTCACGAGCACGGCGACGCGGACCAGCTCAGGGTGGTTCGCTCCGTGGACGTCGCGCACTTTCTTCGACAGCCGTTGAAGCGTAGCGAGACTGTCACGCGTGAAGATGTGATGCGTCGCGACGATGAAGCCCATGAGCTCGGAGAGCGAGGCATCCGGCGCGGCTGCGCCTGGCGACGCTTCACTGTCGATGAGCAGGAGCAACTCCTGCGCGGTGACTCCCGATCGGCGGCACGCTTCCTCGATGCTCTGCTTTCCGCGGCAGCAGTAGTCGATGCCGAGACGTTCCAGGACCGGGATCGCCCGGGGAATGGCTGTCGCCAGTTCAGCGACGGTATTTGTGTTCTGCATGGATGGCTCCTCTTCCATCAATGTAGAGGACCCGCCGGCGCGGGTGCATGACATCGGTCATACGTTTGCGATATTTCGCAGCGCGGCGAGGTCAGGCACGACGAATCCTTCTTTTTCCGTCAGAACCACACCCTCTTTCTGCCAGCGGCTCATCAGACGGATGGCCGTTTCGAGCGTGGTACCGATGAGATCGGCGATTTCCTGGCGAGAAAGGACGAGGGGAAGGAACGTTTTCTGTCCGTCGGCGCGGCCCATCCGCTCGGCGAGCGTGAGGAACAGCCGGGCCGCGCGCGACTCCGCGGAGCCGGTCATGTCCGCGAGGCGCTTGTTGACCATCATCAGACGCATCGTCAGTCCGGACAGCACGCGTCGCGTCATGTCCGGACGGCGTTCGAGAAGCTCGAAGAATTCGCGCTCCGGAATCGAGACGATACCGGCCGGTTCGAGCGCGATCGCCGTGGCCGGGAATGGACGCCGTTCGAATGCAGCGACTGCCCCGGCCGGTTCGCCAATGCCGAGGATCTCGATGATGATGTCGCGCGCGCCGGCGGCTTTCACGATCTTGACGCGGCCGGTGGAAACGAAGTGGAGGCGATCGGCAGGATCGCCTTCGCGAAAGATCACCTCGCCCTTTTCGTAGCCGCGCATCCTGCACAACGGCTCGAGCGCGGCACGATCGTCTGGCTTCAGCGTCGCCAGAAGCGGGATCGAGTCGAATGGCACGCGGGGCTGGAGGGTCATAAGCGGATTATCGATGTTGCCGTCGTCCGGCTTCGGCATCGCGCACGAGTTGCGCGATGCTTCGTCGCGTCACCTCGGTATCGGCGTGCGGTGCGAGACGCACTTGCGGAAACTCGTGTATGTGCAGGAGGATCGCCGGCAATTCGTCGCCGAGGAGCTCTTCGACGCCATCGTAAAACCCTCCCGCTCCTTCTTCGAGCGGATTGTGCGCCTCGAGGATCGTGCGGATGGCGTAAATCTCTGCCGCGGAAGGCGGCGGGACGAGCAGCGCGGCGAGTGCGGCGTGGTCGCGATGAAGCTGCTTCTCGACTTCAGAATCGGTGCGGTGCTTCCGAACAGCCGGCAGCAGAACGCGCTCCTCGACGGCGATGTGCCATAAGAGGCCGCTCCGGAACGTGCGATAACTCTCCGCGTCGATGCTGCCGTCGGGACGCAGGGCAGCAGTGAGCAACTGGTCGAGGCGAGCGTGATCGCGGCTAAGCAGTTCGTGCAGAGCGGACATTTGTCAGGCTGCGGATCAGGCCGATGGCGGTGAGCGTCCACGCCGCCATCGCGATGAACACGAACACGCGAGGCACGACGAGGAGAAAATCGAGCGCGGCCACTTTCGCGAGACGATACGTGCACACCGTGTACATGCCGAGCGGGAACACTGCGCCCCAGTACAACGGGCTGTACGTGAGCGGGAATCGTTTGTATGCATGCCGCCAGAACCCGAGGATCACGAGCATCGGGATCCAC
>DASVHS010000408.1:0-4514 GCA_036382495.1 Thermoanaerobaculia bacterium
AGCCGTCCTTTGACGTGTACGTCGTCCACGGCAACGAACTTGTCGTATTCATCCGAGATGCAGGTCGTACGTTTCTCGAACTCGTCCTTGTCCTGTTTCGTCCACCAGTCGCGCAAGTCGCCCCTGGCGTCGTATTTCGCGCCCTGGTCGTCGAAGCCGTGCGTCATCTCGTGACCGATCACGACGCCGATGCCGCCGTAGTTGTACGCGTCATCCGCATTCGGATCGTAGAACGGCGGCTGGAGGATGCCGGCCGGGAACGTGATGTCGTTGCGCGGCGGGTTGTAGCTCGCGTTGACGGTCGACGGCGTGAATCGTCCCCACTCGTTTGGGTCGTCGGGACCGCCGATGCGATGGATGTTTCGCGCGCGCGTGAACTGCCGCGCTGACATCACGTTCTTCGCGTAGGAGTCGCGGGTCATCGTCAGGCTCGCGTAGTCGATCCACTTGTCCGGATATCCGATGCGGCGCGAGAACGCGTTGAGCTTTTCGAGTGCGGCTTGTTTCGTCTCCGGCCCCATCCAGGAGAGAGTCGGGATGTCCTCGCGCAGCGTCGCCACCAGGTTATCGATCAACTGATTCATCTTCCGCTTCGCTTCCGGGGTGAACGCGCGGCGGACGTACTCCTCGCCGAGAAGGTCGCCGAGGTTCGCGTCGGTGGCGCGGACGCAACGCTGCCAGCGCGGCTGCTGCTCGTGTGTGCCCGACAGGATGCGGCCGCCGAACGCGAAGTCTTCGTTGACGAACGCCGACGAGAGCGTCGGCGCTGCGGAGTCGATGACGTCCCACTTCAGGTACGCCTTCCACGTCTCGACTGGAACTTCGTCGAGGAGTCGCGAGACTTCCTTGAAAAATTGCGGCTGGGCGACGTTGACCGACTGCAGATCGTTGAGGCCGGCGGTCTGCAGCATCGCCGGCCAGTTGAGGTTCGGCGCGATGGTCGTGAGCTGCGCGACCGGCGTGATGTTGTACAGCTTCTCCGGCGCGCGCATCTCGATGCGACTCATCTGCGCGCGCGCGAGATCGGTCTCCAGCGACAGGATGCGGTCCGCGTCACTGGCCGCCTTCGCGGCGTCCTCGCCGGTGAGCTGCAGCATTTTCGCGACATGGTCAACGTATTGACTACGTGTCGTCTTGAACTTGGCGTTGTCGCTCAGGTAGTAATCGCGATCGGGAAGGCCGAGGCCGGCCTGGCCGACGACGGCGATGATCATGCGGCTGTTTTTCTGGTCGTTCTGGCCGCTCAGCCGGAAGACCGGCGAGACACCGTTGTTCTGCAGACTAAAGAGCTCATTCTGCAGCGCGGTGCGGTCGTTGATCGCGTCGATGCGCGCGAGCTCGTCCGCGACAGGCGTGAATCCCGCCGCCTCGATCGCCGGCTCGTTCATGCACGCGGCATAGAAGTCGCCGATCTTCTGCGCGGCGCTTCCGGGAGGATTCTTCTTCGCTGCCGCTTCTTCGAGAATCGCGTGCAGAGTCTCGCGATTGCGATCCGCAACCTGCTCGAATCGCCCGAATCGCGAGTACGCGGCGGGCAGCGGATTCTGGATGCGCCAGTTGCCGACCGCGAACTGATAGAAGTTGTTGCACGCGTTGACCGTCCGATCCATCCCGGACACGTCGAAGCCGTGCTCGCCGAACATCGGCTTGTTCGACGATCGAGCCGCGGATGACGGCGTTGTCGTCGCCGGTTGCGTTGTTGGCGGTGCGGTGGCGCAACCCGCGAGCAGAACAATCAACCCTGAGCCCAAGAAGCGTTGCATCGAGGTCCTCCCGAGCGCGGGATGCTATCGCAACTTGTCATCCTGAGCGCCGTAGAGCGCGAGGGATCTGGGTGGTGGAAGCGCGCCCCCGCCCAGATCCCTCGCCGTCTTCGCGGCTCAGGATGGCATGGGGAGAGGGCGGCTCAGGATGACAGTACACTCCGCGAGAATGACTTCGCTCCGACGCGAGATCGGTATGTGGCGCGGCGTCGCGCTGAACATGATCGATATGGTCGGGATCGGTCCGTTCATCACGCTGCCGCTGATTCTGTCGGCGATGGGCGGAGCGCGATGCATGGTGGCGTGGCTGCTCGCCGGATTGCTCGCGATCTCCGACGGTCTCGTCACCGCAGAGCTGGGCGCCGAGATCCCGCGCGCCGGCGGGTCGTACGTATTCCTGCGCGAGTCCTATGGCCGCGCCGGCCGGCTGATGTCGTTTCTTTTTCTGTTTCAACTCCTGATCTCATCGCCGCTCTCGATGGCGTCGGGCTGCATCGGCTTCGCGCAATACTTCGCGCGGCTCGTCCCGGCGACCGGCGCCACGCCGTACCGCGAGGCGCTGACGGCGACCTGCGTCTGCGCCGTCATCACGATTCTGCTGCTGCGCCGCATCGAGTCGATCGGCAGGTTCTCGATCCTGTTGTGGATCGGCGTCATGCTCACGATCGTTCTCATCATCGGTGTGGGCGTGCCGCACTTGAAAATCAGCGCGTTCCAGTTCTGGAGCGCACCACGGTTCGACGCCGGCCTCGGCTACGCCGGCTTTGGCACCGCGCTCATCCTCGCCGTCTACGACTACCTCGGCTACTACAACATCGCCTACCTCGGCGATGAAGTGAAGGATCCCGAGAAGACGATCCCGCGCGTCATCGTCATCTCGATCCTCGCGATCGCCGCGGTGTACATCGTGATGCAGGCCTCGATGATCTCGGTGCTGCCGATGAAAGTCGCGATGACGTCGAAGTTTGTCGTGGCCGACTACATGGAAACGCTCGTCGGTCCACGCGCCGCGAAATCGATCACGGTGCTGATTCTCTGGACCGCGTTCGCGTCGATCTTTTCGGTCATGCTCGGATATTCGCGCGTGCTGTTCGCCGCGGCGCGCGACGGAAACTTCTTCTCGATCTTCGCGAAGCTTCACCCGACACAGGCCTACCCGTTCGTGTCCGTGATCTTCCTCGGCGTCGTGGCGTCGATCTTCTGCTGGCTTCCGCTGCGGACTGTCGTCGCGGGCATCGTGTCGATCCGATCGATCATTCCGTTCATGTCGCAGATCGTCGGCGCCCTGATTCTGCGGCGCAAACAACCCGATCGCCGGCGACCGTTCAAGATGTGGCTCTATCCGTTGCCGGCGATCGTTGCGTTGGGGCTCTGGGCGAAGGTCGCGATCTCGCCCGAGAAGGGCTTGCGGATCGGCGCGCTGTACGTCATCGCAGCCGGCGGCGTGTTTTTTCTGATTCGCGACGCCCTACTGTGGGGCAGCAAGCCCCTTGCCGCGAATCCAGAACACTGATTCCTGCTGAAAGCGCCGCTTGTATTCGTTGATGATGCGCAGAACGCTCTCGTCGTTGCGGCTGCGCGACGGATGCGCGATCTGCACGACGTGCGTCGCCTCCTCGGCACCGCGCCAGTGACCGATCGCGTTCCACTCGGTGAAGCCGGGATACGCAGGCGTGATCACCTCGGCGACGAACGTTTTCCATTCCGCATCCGAGACCACGCCGTTCGAGCGCGAGGTGCCGAAGTACAGCGTGTCGATTTGCTGCACCTCGACGAGATGCAGCTGCATCGTCGCGCACGACACGAAAACGAGAAACGCGAGAGGAGCGGCACGTCGCATGTGAGCGAGTGTACATGTCATGCGGCTAGAATCCCGCCCATGCGCCGTCTGCTGCTTCTTCTTCTCCTCCTGTCCCCCGCCCTTTTTGCCCAGTCCGTCGACACCGCCGCGGTCGATCGGCTGGCACGCGACACGATGACGAAATGGAAAGTTCCGGCGATGTCGATCGCGATCGTGCAGAACGACCGCATCGTCTACGCGAAAGGCTTCAACGCGACGCCGGACACACTCTTCCAGATCGGCTCGACGACGAAGGCGTTCACGACGACGGCGATGGCCATCCTCGTCGACGAAAAGAAGATGAGCTGGGACGATCCGGTGCGTAAGTATCTCGAGTACTTTCGCCTCTCCGATCCCTGCGCTGACTCGCTCGTCACGCTGCGCGACATCGTTTCGCATCGCACGGGCTTGTCGCGTCACGACGAGCTGTGGGACTACACGTCGATGTCGCGCGAAGAAATCATTCGCCACATCGCATCCGTGAAATTGAACAAGCAGTTCCGCAGCGAATATCAGTACAACAACATTATGCTGATGACGGCCGGCGAAGCCGTCGCATCCGCAGCGAAGATGCCGTGGAGCGATTTTGTGAAGACGCGCATCTTCGAGCCGCTGGGCATGACGCATACGGCGATCAGCGAAGAGGACTGGAAGAAGTCGAATCACGTAATCGGGTATTGGTATGACGGACCGCACGACGCCGTGCTCGTTCAACATGCGCTGCCGTACGAGAGTCTCGCGCCAGCCGGCACGATCAAGTCGAGCGCGCACGACATGGCTCAGTGGATTCGATTCCAGCTCGCCGACGGCGTCATCGACGGCAAGCGTCTCGTTTCCGCCGATGCTCTGAACGAGACGAAGACTCCGCAGACGCTCGTTCCGCTGACTGGCGACTCAAAGGATGAGAATCC
>DASVHS010000409.1:0-3576 GCA_036382495.1 Thermoanaerobaculia bacterium
TTCCCATTGTTTGCGCGCAGTCCGCGTCCATCGAAGGCGGACGTCGACGTGCACGCGGTCTCGCGCCCGGCCCGCGCATTCACCGGCGACTTCTACTTCACGCATCGTCAGGGCCGCAGACTCTGGATCGCGATCGGCGACGTGGCCGGCAAGGGGATCCAGGCCGCGGTCGTCATGGCGATGATTCAGGAGGAGCTCGAACATCGAATCGTCGAGTGTGCGATGACGAACTGCGATCCGGTCGTCACGATGACGCAGCTCGATCTGTTTCTGCGGCGGTTGCTCCCCTCGAACAAGTTCGCGACGGTGGCAATCGCGCAGATCCACGACGACGGGACGCTCGTCGTCGCGAACGGCGGTCATTGTCCGCTGCTGATCGCGCGGCGCGATGGCCGGATCGAATCCGTCGATTCGACCGGACCGGTCGTCGGCATGCTGCCGTCACCGGCGTGGAGATCGATCACGATGCCGTTCCGCCGCGGCGACACGCTGCTCGCCTACACCGACGGCGTCATCGAGTCGACCTCCGATCGCGGTGAAGAATTCGGTGACGAACGGCTCCGCCGTGCGTTTGCCGAAGCGTCGACGCGCAAACGCGCCAGCGAGATCGGTGCGGACCTGACCGCCGCGATCGCCGAGCACGCCGGCCCGCGCAACAACGACGACCTGACGATGATCATCGCCCGCCGGTAAACGCGTCTATTTGGTCGAGACGTAATCCGCCAGCGCTTCCTCCCAGCTTCGCAACGCAGGATCGGATCGCATCGGTGTCCACGCCGGACGCGGCGCCTCTCGTTTCATGTCCGCTTCCGACACGACCTCGATCAGCCGGACCGCAATTTCATCAGGGATGCCGGCTAGCTCTGCTGCACGTCTCGCGAAGGTCTCGTACGAGCAGACACCTTCGTTCACGACGTGGTGCGTCCCGTACGCGCGGGAACGGACGATCTCGAGAACTCGGGTGGCGAGGTCCTCGACATACGTCGTGCTCGCCCAGGTGTCGCTGATCGCCTGCACCGATTCACCGCGCTTCAGCTTCTGCGCGACCGTCGCGAGAAAGCTTTGCTTCGCTGGACCGTAAACCCATGACGTGCGCACGATGAACGATTCCGCACAGGCGCGAGTGACCGCATGTTCGCCGGCAAGTTTCGTCTTGCCGTACACATTGATCGGATGCGCTTCGTCATCGATCATGTAAGGCTCGCGTTTCGCCGGCCGCCCCTCGAAAACGTAATTGCTGCTGAAGTGAACGATGCTCGCGCCGATCCGCGTCGCCGCCTCGGCGAGATTCGCCGGTCCGTCCACGTTGATTGCCATCGCGAGTGCGGGATCGCGTTCGCATGCGTCGACGCCGATGACCGCCGCGTTGATGATGACATCGGGATGGATACGGTCGATTACGTCGTCAACCAGCGCTTTGTTGGTGATGTCGAGCGCAGCGTGCTTCAGCGCGAAAACATCGTCGAAGTGTTTGACGAGTGCGGTTGCGACGAGTCCGCCCCCTCCCGTGATCAACGTGCGCATCAGTCGCGCCGCAACTTGCGCCCCACTACACCTTCGAGCGTCGACGGATCATCGAGAATGATCCATTCGATGACTGAGAGCGGCAGCGAACCGTTCGCGATCAGATCGTCATGAAACTGGCCGAGCCGGAATTCCGCGCCCTTGCGATCGCGATACTTGCCGAGGAGCCGCATGATCTGCCATTTACCGGTGATGTAGCTGATCTTCTGCGTCGGCTCGGTCGCCGCGCCGGCCGCCTCGCCCGTCGCGGACTCGCGATCGAGACCGCCGCCGTCCATGAAGTACTTCACAGCCTGCTCGAAACTCCAGCGACCCGTGTGCAGATTGACGTCGACCCCGATACGCGCCGATCGATATCGCGACAACCGCAGGATCTGCGCGGCACCGGCAGAGTTCTCCGGATACAGACCCTCGCGCAACATCATCTCTTCGCCGTAGAGCGCCCAGCCTTCTTCGAACACCGAATCGTCGTGATGTCGCCGGATCTCGTCCGCGTTCTTGTTCGCGATCGAGATCTGCAGGAAATGACCAGGGATTCCCTCATGACCGAGGATCGGCCGCGGGTCTTCGATGGCGGCGCGGATGTAGAAGTTGCGGCTCTTCGGATCGTACGTTGGGATGAAGTAGAAGCCGCCGTTGTCACGGTCGTACAGCCCCGGCGGATTCATGAACCCTCCCGGCGATGTCGGCTTGAACGCTTCGGGCAATTGCCGGATCTGGAACGCTCCGACGAAGTCAGGGATCGTGACGAGGCGCTTGTCCCGAAGAAAGCGGACGATCTCGTCGAGACGACTTTGATACGCGGCGAGGAACGCCTGCTGATCGGCAGGAATCGAAGCGGCCCGTCGCGGATCGGGATCAGCGAGCGACGGATCGGGAAGCATCGACTCGAGCGCGCGATATCGCACCAGCTCGACTTCGCCGAGATTCGCGAGATCGTGAGCATCGAGCGGCAGCAGCAGGATGCGCCGCAGCATCTCGTTGTAGTTCGCCTCGCCCATCGGCTTCCACTCGGGCATCGAGGGCAGACGCTTCTCGAGCCAGTCGGCGAAATCGTGAACTGACTTGATCGCTTCGTCGCGCGCGGCGTCGAACGAGGCTCGATGGGTATCGTCGAGCGAACGGCGGAGAGGCTCGACGCTCTGAATGAACAGCGGATCGATCGACCGCGCCGACTCGATCGCCAGCGTCGCGTAGAGATGAACCGGCTGCACGAGGTTGCGTCGCGCGTCGGCGAACATCTTCGGCATCACGCGGAACCGCGCCGCCGCGGCTGCCGCACGGACCGCGGGAGCGTCGTACTCCTTTTTCAGCAGCGAAAAGATCGCGTTGCTGGCCTCGGACACATACGTGCCGGGATCGGTCTCCTCAGGATGGAGGACGCGACGATCGAAATCGAATCGCTCGAGCTGCGCGCGGAAAAGGATCCAGTCGATCTGGTCGTCCTTGCTCCACGACGTGATGTCGGCTGCGTTGATTTGCTGCAACAGCGATTCGACGTGTGCACGGCGCTTTGCGATCGCAGCGGAGGAGTAGTCCGTAAGGCTCGCGTCGAGCGAGTGCAGACCCTGGTCGCTGCTCCAGACGGGAAAGTTCGATTCGCGCCAGTGGTAGAAGTCCACGGCGGTCGAGTGAAGTTCGGTGGGTGTGAGCGCCGCCTGGGCAGCGGTCGCGAGAAGAATGAGAAGCAGGACCGCGGATGAGCGTTTCACCCGCTCACTTTATCTTGGTCAGCCCCCGCGGCGTCGATTTCACGAGTGCGTTCTCGCGCTCGATGCCGTGTCGCTTGTCGAGAAGGTTCTGGCGGATGAAATCGAGGAGAGTGTCGAACTGCATGTCCGCCTCCGACATCAGCCGCGCGAGCTGGATCACGACTTCGACGCCGGCGAGGTTCACGCCGAGATCGCGCGTGAGCGTGAGGATCATCTCCAGCTTCTTGATCTCGTCGGTGCCGTACAGACGCGTGTTGCCGGATGTGCGCGCAGGCTTGATCAGCCCCTCGCGCTCGTAAAGACGGAGCGTCTGAGGGTGGATGTTGTAGCGCTCCGCAAT
>DASVHS010000410.1:0-2289 GCA_036382495.1 Thermoanaerobaculia bacterium
GTACGCGCTGGGATCGCCCGATTATCGATCGACGCTGGCGAGCATCAAAGGAAAGAACCCCGACCTCGTCTTCATGGTCTCGTATGTCGCCGACGCTATCCTGCTGATGCGCCAGTCCCGCGAGATCGGTCTCGCGCCGCAGGCCTTCCTCGGCGCCGGCGCCGGCTTCGCCACCGTTCAATTCGCGAACGAGAAGGACATCTCCAACGACGTGTTCTCGAGCACGCAGTGGACTCCCGACGTGAGCTGGCCGGGCGCGAAAGAATTCAACGAGCGATACAAAACGCGCTTCGGCAAAGAGCCGACGTATCACGCCACGACCGCTTACGAGTCGATGATCATCATGGCCGAGACGGCCGCGAAGGCGAAGGGCAACCCGGCCCGCACCGCCGATCTTCTGAAGCGCGGAAAGTGGAACGGCGTCATGGGCGAAGTGAAATTTGCCGACTACGAGGGGTACACGAATCAGAACAAGCACCAGATGCTCGTCGAACAGATTCAGAACGGCGTGCACGAGACGGTGTATCCGGCGCAGTTCGCTCCGAAGAAGCCGATCTATCCGTTCCCCGGCTGGAAGTAAACCTCTGTCAGCGCGAGCGTGAGCGAGGGACCTGGGTGGTGGGGAGGCCGGCCTCCCCATCTCACCCGGGTCCCTTGCTCACGCTCGGGATGACATCGCCATGTCGATCTTCTTTCAGGCGCTGGTCAGCGGAATCCTCATCGGCGGTGTCTATGCGCTGATCGGTATCGGCCTGACGATCATCTTCGGCGTCATGCGCGTCATCAACTTCGCGCACGGCGACATCCTCATGATCGGGATGTACGCGACGTACTACGTCTTCACACTCCTGCACATCGATCCGTTTCTGTCGATCGTCATCACGATCCCGCTGATGTTCCTCTTCGGCGCGCTGCTGCAGAAGGTGTTCATCAACCGCGTCCTCGACGCCCTCCCTCAGAACCAGATCCTGCTCACGATCGGCCTCGGTCTGATCATGAGCAACACGATGGCGCTGGCGTTCACGTCCGATTACAAAATCCTGACGACGAGTTACTCCTCGAGCAGCGTGAAACTGTTGGGGATCTCGATTTCCACACCGCTCGTGATCTCGTTCGCGATCACCGCCGTGATTACCGCGGCTCTCTACTGGTTCCTGTTGAAGACCGACACGGGCCAGGCGATTCGTGCAACGGCGCAGGATCGTGAAGCGGCGCGCCTGATGGGAATCAACGTCGGACGCATGTCGATCATCGCGTTCGGCCTTGGGTCGGCGCTCGCCGGAACCGCCGGCGCACTGATCGCGCCGACGTACTACATCTTTCCCCAGGTCGGCAGCGTCTTCACGTTGAAAGCGTTCGTGATCACCGTCCTCGGCGGCATGGGCAGCGTCATCGGCGCGACCCTCGGCGGCGTGCTCATCGGTGTCGCCGAGTCGATCGGCGGCGTCTACTTCGGCGCCGGCTGGAAGGAAGTCGTCGTATTCGTGCTCTTCCTGCTCGTTCTGTTGTTCAAGCCTTCCGGCCTTCTCGGCAAGTCACGCACGTGATGAACAGGCTTCCTTACATCCGGCTCGTGCTGATCACATTCTCGATCGGCGCGTTGCTGATGCTGCCGCTGTTCGTCGAGAGCACGTACATGCTCCACATGCTGATCATGGTGTTCATCAGCGTGATCGCCGGATCGAGCTGGAACATTCTCGCCGGATACGCGGGGCAGTATTCGGTCGGACATGCCGCGTACTTCGGCATCGGCGCGTACACGACGATGGCGCTTCTGCAGTTCAGGCACATCACGCCGTGGTGGGGCATCTGGGTCGGTGCCATCGTCGCGCTCGTCGCGGCGCTGATCATCGGCTCGATCTGTTTCCGATTGCGCGGACCTTACTTCGTGCTCGCCTCGATTGCGATGACGGAGATTCTGCGAGTCTGTGCGCTGAATCTAAAAGACATCACCAACGGCGCGGAGGGCATCCTGGTCACGGAGATTCCTCCGCTGATCGTCGGGGGAAGAGAAATCACGGACTGGTCCTCGAAGGTGCCGTTCTATTACGCGGGCCTGCTGTTCGTGATCGTCATCATCGTCGTGAGCTGGCTGGTGCGCCGATCGAAGCTCGGCTATTACTTCCAGGCCATTCGCGAGGATCAGGACGCGGCGCATTCACTCGGCATCAATCCCACTCTCTACAAGAACATCGCGCTGGCGATCTCGGCGATCTTCACCTCGCTCGCCGGAAGCCTGTACGCGGTTTACGTCGGATTCATCGACCCGAGCACCGTCCTGGGCCTCGA
>DASVHS010000411.1:0-3475 GCA_036382495.1 Thermoanaerobaculia bacterium
CGACCCGAACAAAACGGCGCAGGTGATCCGCATCGCCGTCCCGTTTCCCGACACGACGATTCCGCGCACGGCCCCGCCGGACGCGACGACGGTCGATCCCGACGCGATCCGCGCATCGTTCTTCGGGCCGCTGACGCGCGACATCGCCTACTCCGGCATCTTCGCCATCGCCCCGATGCCGCCGAATGTCCCGATCACCGCGGACGTGCTCAAGAGCCAGAACGCGCAGCTGATGTTGCGGCTCAACGTCTTTCAGCAGGGTGCGGACACGATCGTCGACGCATCGCTGCTCGACTCCGCCGGCAGCGTGCAGCCGCTCCATCGCTATCGCTCCCCCGGTGCGGCATCGCTCGCGGTGACCGCGCACATGCTCGCGAACGACCTGCTGCGCGTCGTCAACGGAAAGCCGGGCGTGTTCCGCACGATGATCGCGTTCGCGTCCGATCGCAGCGGTCACTGGGAGATCTGGCTGATGGACTGGGACGGCGCGAACCAGCGCCGCATCACGAATCACAACGCGCTGACGATCCTTCCGAGCTGGGCGCCCGACAACGAGCGGATGGTCTACACGTCATTCATCGCCGGCACGAGCGACATGTACATCGTCAACCGTCGCGGCGGCGGCCGCATCCGCCTCAAAACCGGCCTCAACCTCAACACCTCGGCCACATTCTCGCCGGCCGGCAATGACATCGCGTTCGTCGGATCGGTCGCCGGCAACCCCGATATCTATCTGATTAAGGATGATGGAACGAGTCTGCGCAGGCTGACGACGTCGTCCTCGATCGAGTCCACGCCGGAGTGGAGCCCGAACGGGCGGCAGATCTCGTTCACGTCGGGCCGGAGCGGCACCCCGCAGATCTACATCATGGATGCGGACGGGACGAACGTCCGGCGCGTCTCGTACGACGGCGACTGGAACGACGACGCTACCTGGTCGCCGAACGGCGCGTCGATCGCGTACACATCGCGCGTGAATGGAAGATTTCAGATTCGTATCGCCGACACGACCAGCGGCGAGACGCACATACTCGCCGGCGAAGGCTCGAACGAGCAGCCGTCGTGGTCGCCGGACGGGCAGTGGATCACGTTCCAGTCGAATCGCACCGGCAAGTGGCAGGTCTACCGGATGCGCGTCGACGGCACCGATCTCCTGCAGCTGACATTCGAGGGTGAGAACAAGGAACCGGACTGGTCGAAGAAGGCGGAATGATTGTTATGATCGCAAACTGGAGTAAGGGAACCATGAATAAGATGTTCAAAGGCTTTGCAATCGGTTTGATTCTCATCGTCGCGGCGATCGCACCGGCGTGCCGCTCCACCAGGAAGAACGCCAAAAACAAGACGTCGACGGCGACGACGACCGCATCACAACTGACGAGCACCGTGCCGGACGTTCCCACGACGGTCACGCAGGAGACGCGCGTCGACACGCAGCCGCCCGACTTCGTCCGCACCGACACGGTGAAGTCGCCGACGGTCGAAGCGCTTCCCGCCGACATCGAGCAGCTCAACCAGACGGTGCAGTCGCGCGGCCTCATCCGCGACGCGTTCTTCGGCTACGACGAAGCCACGCTGTCGGCCGACGCGCAGTCGGCGCTCACCGGGTCCGCGACGTGGCTGAAAACGAATCCGGGATACAACCTCCTCGTCGAAGGTCACACCGACGAGCGGGGCACCGAGCAGTACAACCTGGCCCTCGGCGACCGCCGGGCGTCGATCGTCCGCGACTACCTCGTCACCCTCGGCGTCGACACGGTGAGGATCCGCACGGTCAGCTACGGCGAGGAGCGGCCGTTCGATCCGGCTCACATCGAATCGGCGTGGGCGAAGAACAGGCGCGCGCATCTCGTGCTCGTCGGGACGGGAATGAATCGATGAAAATCGCTCCATATCTATTGATGGCCGCGCTGGCCTTTGGCGGATGCGCGACGTCGGGCGATGTGCAGAAAGTGCAGTCGCAGGTGGCCGAGACGCAGGACGAGCTCGCGAACATCAAGCGCACGGCGTCGAGCAAGGAAGAAGTGCAGAACGTCAATCAGCGGATCGCCCAGCAGACCGAGCAGCTGCTGAAGTCGAATGCCACGCTCGTCGCGAAAGTCGACCAGATCGACGAGAAGGTGCAGAACACGCAGGGCTCGATCGAGCAGACGAACTACCGGATCGACCGTCTCGTGCAGCAGTTGACGCAGGCGCAGCACGACATCGAGGACCTGAAGATGCGCGCGGCGGCGGCAGCGGTTCCCGCGGCCGTTCCACCGGCCGTGGCAATGACGACGGCTCCCGCGCCGGCGCCGTCGATGAGCGAGGTCAATGTCCCCGTTCCGTCGAACGCGGCGCCGGCCGGCAACCCGATGGAGATGTATCAGACGGCGTATCGCGACTATCAGCGCGGCAACTTCGATCTGGCGATGGCCGGCTTCTCGGATTTCATCCGCGCGAACCCGAATTCGGACCTGGCGGACAACGCCGCGTACTGGATCGGGGAAAGTCTTTTCTCGCAGAAGAAATATCAGGACGCGATTGCTCAGTTTGACAGCGTCGTCACCAGGTACTCGCAGTCGGACAAGGTTCCGGGCGCGTTGCTGAAGAAAGGCTACGCGTACATTGCCCTCGGCGAGAAGGCTCAGGGAATCGTGCAGCTGCAGTATGTGGTTCACGAACACCCGAGCTCGCAGGAAGCGTCGCTGGCGCGGCAGAGACTGCAGACCCTCGGTGTGCAGAGATAGATTGAAGGAGCAGTGAATGGCGAATATTCGCTCAGCAGAGAAGCAGATGCGGCAGTCGGAGAAGGCAAAGGTGCGCAACCGTGCCGGGAAGTCGAAGTTGAAGTCGGCGTTGAAGACGGCGCGCACGGCCGTGGTGGGAGAGGTGAAGGAAGTGAAGGATGTGCTGAGCAGGAGCTTCTCGGAGATCGACCGCGCCGCGAAGCACGGCATCATCAAGAACAACACCGCCGACCGTTACAAATCGCGCCTGGCCAAAGCCGTCAAACGCGCAGCAGCAAAATAAGGTTCTGTGTGGCCGCGGGCTTCAGCCCGCGGAATTCATCCCTTCGAGGAACGCCGCCGGATGGTCATGTCCGCGCGGTCGTGTGTGCTGACCGGCTAGTTGTCGATGTAAGCGCGCAGCACATCCGCGGTCTTGCCGGTGAGGACGAGACTCGAGTCGTTCGCCTGCACGAGCAGTTCGCCACGCGCGCTGCGTGCGACGGCGACGTTGCCGGCGTACTCGAGAAAGTCGACGAGTGTGCTGTTCAGGGCCGACTGCACCTGTTTGAGGCCAAGCATCTCCCGCTCGGCGTCGAGAAATTTGCGCGCGAGCTCGCCCGCTTCCGGATTCTGTTCCGGCTCCCACGTTGTCTGACTCTGCAAGTCTGAACTTCGGTAGATCACGATTGATGCTCCTTCGCCCGCCCAGGCAAAGGTTCACGGTGCATGCCGTTTGGGCGGGAGCGTGTGAGCGAGATCACGAG
>DASVHS010000412.1:0-5424 GCA_036382495.1 Thermoanaerobaculia bacterium
ATGCAACGCGTCATCCATCCCCGATCGTGCGAAGTTTCGCGGCGACGAGAACGAAAGACTCCGAGCGACTTCGCGAAATGATCGCGTCGGATGAACAGCCGGTCGCCGATGCCGCACTGATCGCCCTTCGCGGGACACCGGAAGCAGCGGCGCTACTGTCGTCATCGATCGCGGAGGTGCGCGACGCGACGCGACGAGCGCTCGTCGAAAGCGACGACACCGCGAGCGCGCTCGCCCGGATTCGCGGAAGCGTGATGCCGCGGGCGATCGAGCTGGCAATCCGGAAGCTCGAGGACCACCACCTGCGCTCCGCGGCGGCTTCGATTCTCGTCGTCGCCGGTCACGACGCGCTTCCCGCGATCGCCGCGCAGCTCGAGCGATCGTCTGACCTTGCCGCGACGCAGCGGCTCCTCCGAATCTGCGGACGCATCGGCGGCGAAGACGCGGTCACGCTTGTGCGCGGGTTTCTTGGTTCTGTGTGGGTGCTGGCTTCAGCCGGCACACCGCGGGCTGAAGCCCGCGTCCACACAGAGCGTTCCGACGATGGGCGGATCCGCGGGGCGGCGTTGAGCGCTCTCGTGAACGCCGGCTATCGCGCATCGAGTGATGAACGTGGCGCGATCGAATCGATGATCCGATCTGATGCCGATGAAGGTGCGAACGAGTCGTCTCTTCGCGACGGACTGCCGGACCGCGATCCATTCGTGCTGGTCCGCTCCGCGCTCTCGACGGAAGTCGATCGCGCGCGGCAGCGCGTGATGCTCGCGCTGTCGCTCATCGGCGACGCCGCGGCCATCGAGAGAGCGCGTCGGCAGCTCGAATCGTCATCGCGCGAACGCCGCGCCTACGCGACGGAGCTTCTCGACGCATCGATCCCGCCGAATCTGCGTCGCAGCGTCCTTCCGCTCTTCACAACCCCAAAGACGACGTCACATCTCGAACCCGTCGCCGCGCTGCGAAGCATTGCCGCCGGCACGACATTCACACCCTGGACAAGAGCCTGCGCCGAGCACGCACTGGAGCCCACCATGCAACCGACCCTCGAGAAAGTCATCACGTTGAAGTCTGTTGATCTCTTTGCGCGAACTCCCGACGACGTTCTCGCGCAACTCGCCAGTGAGCTCGAGACGATCGACGTCCCCGCCGGCGAGACGATCATCCGCAAGGGCGAGCTGGGCGACAGCCTCTACGTCATCGCATCGGGCACCGTCCGCGTCCACGACGCCGACACAACCATCGCCACCCTCGGCGAGCGCGAGATTTTCGGCGAGCTGGCCGTGCTCGATCCCGAGCCGCGTTCGGCGAGTGTCACCGCGCAATCGGCCGTCAAACTCTACCGGCTCGACCGCGACGATCTGTTCGAGCTGCTGCCGGATCACATCGAAATCGTTCGCGGAATCTTTCACGTCCTGTGCGGGCGGCTGCGGCGGCGAACATAAAATGCGCGGATGTTGAATCGCCGCGACTTCGCACGCGTCCTCTCGCTCACTGCCGCAGCAGCGGCCACCCTGCCCCAATCCGCAGCGACGCTTTCGCCGTCGCCGATCAAGCCGAAGCGACTCTCGCCCGGCGACACGCTGGGCCTCGTCCTTCCGGCGACGGCCGCGTTCGAGTCCGACGAGATCGCGTATGCGCGCGAGCAGCTCGAGGCCATCGGCTTCAAGGTGAAGATCGGCGCGCATGCGTACGATCGATGGGGTTACTTCGCCGGACGTGATCGCGATCGCGCCGACGACATCAACCGCATGTTCGCGGATGATTCGATCGCCGGCGTCGTCTGCTACACCGGCGGATGGGGCTCGCCGCGCGTTCTGCCTTACCTCGATTACGACCTCATCTCGCGCCACCCCAAAGTCATCATCGGCTACAGCGACATCAGCGCTCTGCTCAACGCGATTTATAAACGCACGCGGCTCGTCACGTTTCACGGTCCCGTCGGCGGTTCGACGTTCGATCCGTACACGCTCGCGAATTTTCAACGCGTCGTCATGAAGGCAGCGCCCGCGGGCGTGCTCACGTCACCGGACAAAAAGCCGGCGGAGCTGATCGATCGCACGAATCGCGTGATCAGGCTCGCCCCCGGCAAGGCCAGCGGAAGACTCGTCGGCGGCAACCTGACGATGATCGCATCGCTGATGGGCACGCCGTTCGAGGTGGACACGACCGGCGCGATTCTTTTCCTCGAGGATGTTCGCGAAGAGCTGTACCGCATCGATCGCATGCTCTCGCAGCTCGCACTCGCCGGGAAATTCGACCGCGTCGCCGGCGTCGTGTTCGGCCGCTGCAGCCAGTGCGACTACAAGGGCCCGACGTTCAGTCTCGAAGACATCCTGCGCGATCGATTCGGCTCGTTGCGCGCGCCGGTGATCTCGGGACTCTCATTCGGCCACATCGATCAGAAACTGACGTTGCCGATCGGCGTCATGGCCACACTCGACGGCGATGCGGGCACGCTGACGATCGACGAAAGTGCCGTCGTATGAAGCGCCTGATCCTGCTCTTCGCGATCGCGTTACCGCTCGCAGCGCAGGACGCCGGTCATTGGGCGACGGTGAACGGTCATCGTATCTATTACGAACGCTTCGGCAGCGGCCGGCCGCTGGTCATGCTGCACGGCGGCGGCAACACGATTCATGGTTCGTTCGCGAAACAACTCGATGAGTTTGCGAAGACGCACGACATCATCGCGCCGGAACAGATCGGTCAGGGTCACACACCCGATGTCGCCGGGCCGCTCACGTACGGCGGCATGGCCGACGACACCGCGGCACTGCTCACGCAACTGAATGTGCGCGACGCCGACGTGGTCGGCTGGAGCGACGGCGGCAACATCGCGCTCATTCTCGCGGTGCGTCATCCCGAGCTCGTGCGGCGCATCGTCGTCAGCGGCGCGAACTTCGCGCCGGAAGGTTTGCCAGCGAAAGATCTCGCCGACATGCGTGCGCATCAGGACGAGCTGCGGAAGTCGAAACCATTCGACGCGAAGCTCGATCAGATGTGGATGACCGGCCCAACGACGAGAGAGTTGTCGCCCGTTCTCCTCGCCGGGATTCAGAAGCCGGTCATCGTCATGGCCGGCGATCATGATGCGATTCTGCTCGAGCACACGCTCGCGCTCGATCACGCGCTGCCGCAGGGACGGCTGTGCATTCTTCCCGGCACGGGCCATGGGACGTTCATTCAACGACCCGAATGGGTCAATGCGATCGTGCTCTCATTTTTCAGCGAGTGATCTGGAGAACGGCGCACAACACCATGTCATCCCGAGCGTAGCGAGGGACCTGGGGCGTGTGGAGGCCGGCCTTCCCGACCACCCGGGTCCCTCGCTCACGCTCGGGATGACATGAGAGTCTCAGAGCGGCGGCGCGGCAGCCGCACTCCAGATCACGGCCAGGATCTTCTCGCCGAGGTCGATCAGCTTCTTGTCGCCGATGCCATAAACATCGCGCAGTTCGGTCAGATTTTTCGGCCGCGAGCGTGCCACTTCGCGCAATGACCGGTCGCCGAGGATGATGTATGGCGGGACGCCGCGCGAGGAGGCCAGGTCGCGGCGGAACTTGCGCAGCGACTCGAAGAGATCCGCGTCGACGCCTTCCCACGACTCGTTCTCGACCTTCGATTTCTTCCGCTTCTCTTTGCGCGCGATCTGCACGAGGCGAACGTTCTCTTCGCCGCGCAGGACCGCACGCGAGGTCTCCGTCAGTCGCAGAATCGGGTATTTGTCCCCTTCCTGCGCGAGGACACCGTGTCCGATGAGCTGGTAAATCCAGTCGCGCAGTTCCGTTTGCGCGTGGTCCGAGAGCAAACCGTATGTGCTGAGCCGGTCGTGCCCGAGGGACAGGACGCGTTCGGTCTTTTCGCCGCGCAGAATCGAGATCACGTGACCGGCGCCGAATCGCTGATCGACGCGGACGACGCACGACAGAATCTTCTGCGCGATGACCGTCGCATCCGCGACGACTTCGACGTCGCCGAGGCAGAGATCGCATGCGCCGCAGCTCGGAGCCGAGTGCTCCTGTCCGAAGTAGTTGACCAGCGCGCGATGGCGGCAGACCGCGCCGCGCGCATAACGATCGATGTCGTCGACGTGCCGCAGCGAGTTGCGCACGTAGTCTTCATCCGCGCCGGCTTCTGCCGCCGATCGCTGCACGATCGATCGCCACAGCAACACGTCCGCGGCCGAATACAGCAGGACGCAATCGGCCTCGAGTCCGTCTCGGCCGGCGCGTCCCGTCTCCTGCTGATAATGTTCGATCGACTTCGGCAGTCCGGTGTGCAGCACAAAACGGATGTTCGAGCGGTCGATGCCCATTCCGAACGCGACCGTCGCCACGACCAGGTCGCATTTCTCGCTTGCGAACGCTTCCTGCGTTTCCGTCCGCTCCTCGCGCGAGAGGCCGGCGTGATACGACCGCGCCTCGATGCCGCGCTTGCGCAGCGACGCCGTCATGTCGTCGACTTCCTTCTTGCGGATGCAGTAGATGATGCCGGCCTCGCCGGCGTGGCGCTCGATCGTCTCGATCGTCTGCTTCAGCGGCTCGACGCGCGGCAGCACGCGATACGAGAGATTCGGACGATCGAAGTTGCCGACGAGCAGCGCCGGATCATTCAGCCGCAGCTGCGACGCGATGTCGCGCCGCACGGACTCGGTTGCCGTCGCGGTGTACGCATGCAGCGTCGCGTCGGGGAATCGCTCGCGCAATTCACCGATCTGCCGATACTCAGGACGGAAATCGTGACCCCAGTGACTGATGCAATGCGCCTCGTCGATCGCGAACGTCCGCACGCCGAGGGATCCGAGGAATTCCTGAAAACGATCGGCGGCGAGACGCTCGGGCGAAACGAACAGCAGGCGCAACTGCTTCGCGCGCGCCAGTCGCACGAGCTCACGTTTTTCGTCCGATGAGGTCGTGCTGTTGACGTGATGGGCGTCGACGCCGAGGTCGCGGAGGGAGTCGACCTGGTCTTTCATGAGGGAGATGAGCGGCGAGACGACGACCGTCAACTCTCCCGTGAGTAGAGGCGGCAATTGGTAGCAGAGCGACTTCCCGCCGCCCGTCGGCATGACCACGAGCGAGTCACGCCGCGCGAGAACCGCCTCGATGGCCCGCTCCTGGAGAGGGCGAAGAGTGTCGTAGCCCCACGTTTTTTTCAGAACATCGAGTACGCGGGCATCGGACACTGCATTAAGTTTGACACGACTTGCTTCTAGAATGCGGCCCGATGAAACGAATCGCTCTTGTTCTGATTCTCCTCGCCTCCTCCGCGTCAGCGGCCACACAGAAACTCGACGGGTTCATCCCCCTTTATTGGGACGACGACAACGGCAAGCTGCTCATGGAGATCTCGCGATTCAACGAAGACTTCCTCTACCAGACCGGCCTCCCAGCCGGGCTCGGTTCCAATCCGGTCGGGCTCGATCGC
>DASVHS010000413.1:0-2853 GCA_036382495.1 Thermoanaerobaculia bacterium
CCTCGCGGACCGGTACGACGGCCAGCCAAAGGATCTTCTCTACAGGATCTATGTAAAATACTTACCAGTTCGCCAGGCACCATCGGCATAACCATCGGGCAGGTTGGGAGGGTGTGACATGCAGCGCTTCGACGAGATTGAGCTCGAACCGGTTCCCCTGATCGAAGAGCCGCCCGCACTCGCCCCTGCTCCCGCTCCGGCCGGCGACGACGCGCCGCGCTTCCGCCGGCTCCTGGCGCTGCTCACCGACCTCTCGTTGTTCGTCGCGTTGACGCTCGCGCTCTCGCCTTTGTTGCCGATGACGCAAAGCTTCGTGCCGGTCGCCGCACTGGCCGGCTTCGTGTTGATGACGTCGTACTACTACTTTGCCGGCACATGGCTGCTGTGGGGAAAGACGGTCGGCGGCGCGATCTTCGATGTGAAGGTCGTCGGGGAAACGCAGACCGCGATGTCGCTGCGCGCGGCAACGTTCCGATGGCTCGGATTCATCGGATCACTTCTCACGGCCGGAATCGGATTCGCGATCGCTGTCTTTCCGGGCGCGCGCTCTTTGGCCGACAGGGTCTCTCGCACCCACTGCGTCGCCGCGGTCTAGTGCAGAACCGCAATGAAGGGCAGACGTCCCGTGATTGCTCTACAGCGCGCTTCGACTCTCAGACTTCTTTTGGACTGAAGCAATCGATGCCCGATCGCAAGCGAGGTCAACAATTATTGACGAACCTCGCGCGTCCCACGCACCGACTTCACAGGATCTTCGGGAACCTGCGCGGATCGGCTTCGTGCATCAGGTCGTAAACCGCGGCGAAGATCGTTTCGCGATTCGGCTTCGACCAGTAGTCGCCGTCCGAGCCATACGCCGGCCGGTGTTCCTTCGCAGGAATCGTACGCGGCTCGGAGTCGAGCCAGTCGTAGCCGTGGTCGCGTTCGAGCACGTTCTGCATCATGAACGCCGTCGCGCCGCCCGGTACGTCCTCGTCGATGAACGCCACGCGGCTCGTCTTCTTCAGCGATTCGACGATCACACCGCGCACGTCAAACGGCAGCAGTGTCTGCACATCGATGACTTCCGCGTTCACGCCGACGGACGCGAGCAACTCGGCGGCTTCCATGACGATGCGCAACGTCGCGCCGTAACTGACGAGCGTCACGTCGCTCCCCTCGCGGATCACTTCGGGGACGCCCAGCGGCACCGTGAAATCGGCGATGTTCGACGGCATTTTCTCTTTCGCGCGATACCCGTTCAACACTTCGACGACGATGCCCGGGTCATCGGAGCGCAGCAGCGTGTTGTAGAAACCGGCGGCCTGCGTCATGTTGCGTGGCACGCAGACGTACATCCCCCGCACGAGACTGATGATGCCGGACATCGGCGATCCCGAATGCCAGATGCCTTCGAGCCGATGGCCGCGCGTCCGGATGATCACCGGGCACTTCTGCCCGCCGCGCGTGCGCCAGCGCGTCATCGCCAGGTCGTCGGACATGATCTGCAGCGCGTAGAGGATGTAGTCGAGGTACTGGATCTCGGCGATCGGACGCAATCCGCGTAACGCCATGCCGATCGCCTGTCCGACGATCGTCGTCTCGCGGATTCCCGTATCGGACACGCGATAGACGCCGTACTTTTCCTGCAGACCGAGGCAGCCCTGGTTGACGTCGCCGAGTTTGCCGACGTCTTCGCCCATCGCCGTGAGATTCGGATAGCGATGCAGCGCGGCGTCGAGACAGGCGTTGATGATCTCGAACCCGTTCTTCTCTGCCGCGTCGTCGGCGTACTCAGCCTTCACTTCGGGAACTTTCAACGCGGACGACTCCGTCTCGCTGTACAGCTGCTCGTCGTAACGCCGCTCGTTGATGCGTTGCTGCTCGCGCAACCAGTCAAGAGCTTCCGTGTGGACTGCTTCTGTGTGGCTGCTGGCTTCAGCCCGCGATGCGATCAACGCGGCAGTCAAAGCCCGCATCGCATCACGCCGATAGGGCGCTTGCATGCGCTGCAACTCGCTCTTCAATGCATCGGCCCCGAGTCTTTCCAGAAATCCCAGCACCGTCTTCACTTCGGCGTCGATCGGCGCGCGGTACGCGTCCCAGGCGCGACGCTGCGCCTCGCGCACGGCCTGCAGGTCCTGCTTCTCGAGACCGATGACTTCCTCTTCGGTGGCGATGCCCTGCCCGAGCATCCACTGCCGCATTTTGCGGATGCAATCGAAGTCGACTTCGAACTCCAGCCGCTCTTTCGATTTGTAGCGCTCGTGACTTCCCGACGTGGAATGACCCTGCGGCTGGGTCATCTCCGTGACGTGGATGATCGCCGGCACATGCTCCATCCGCACGATGCTCGCGGCGGCGATGTACGTTTCGCAGAGTGCCGGATAGTCCCATCCCTTGACCACGTAGATGTCGAAACCCTGTTTCTGTTTCGGATCGCGCTGGAAGCCCTTCAGCAGTTCCGAGATGTGTCCCTTGGTCATCTGGAGCTCGTTCGGGACGGAGATGCCGTAGTTGTCGTCCCAGATCGAGACGATCATCGGCGCCTGCAGCACACCGCCGGCGTTGATCGACTCCCAGAACATCCCTTCCGCGCAGCTGGCGTTCCCGATCGTTCCCCACGCGATCTCGTCGCCGTTGCGCGAGAACGCGGTCATCGACTTCAACTCATCGAGCTCGCGATAGAGCTTCGACGCGTACGCGAGTCCAACGAGGCGGGGCATCTGCGATCCCGTCGGCGACACGTCCGCGGACGAGTTGTAGCTCTCGACCTGCGGCTTCCACGATCCATCCGGGTTCAACAGGCGCGACGCGAAGTGCGCGTTCATCGAGCGTCCGCCGGACCACGGATCGTGCTCGACATCCGCGTGC
>DASVHS010000414.1:0-1588 GCA_036382495.1 Thermoanaerobaculia bacterium
TGCAGAGCGCGCACCGTCGTATCGAGCGTCACGAAGAGTTTGTCCGCGACCAGTACCTCGCTACCCGTGAGTGTTCGCATGAGCGACGACTTCCCTGCGTTCGTGTAGCCGACCAGTGCGACCCGGAGCTGATCGCGACGCGCGGACCGACGCTGGTCGTTGTCTCGTTGGATATCCTCCATCTGTTCTTTCAGCTCCGCGAGGCGATCGCGGATCTTGCGGCGATCAAGTTCGAGATCGGACTCACCCGCGCCGGAGCCCCGCTGCCGTCCGCCGCCCGACGATTCCTGCAAACGCGGCGAGACGTACTTCAACCGCGCGATCTCAACCTGCAGCTTCGCCTCGCGACTGTGTGCATGACGATGAAAAATCTCCACGATCACGCCGGTCCGATCAAGCACTTGCGCACCGGTTGCACGCTCAAGGTTGCGTGCCTGACTCGGTGAGATTTCATTATCGACGATCACGAACTCGGGCTTCGGCGGCGCCTCCTGATGCGGCTCTATCTGACTAGCATCCGGCTTCTTCTCGTCGGCGTCTTCAAAGCGCTCGCGGGCCTTCGACTTCAGGGGTGTCGCCATCGATCCGACGACGCCCGTCCCGCCGGTAATCGCCGCAAGTTTCTCAAGCCGTCCCTTGCCGAGTACCGTTCTGCCGTCGATCTCGTCGCGCTTCTGCGATATCGTGCCGACGACCTCGTAACCGAGCGTCTTCACTAGACGGCCCAATTCCTCGATGCTCGCGGCATGCGTGACGTCATCGACGCTCGGGATCTGGACGCCCACGAGGATCGCGCGCGGAACGGACGGTTTAGTTTCCATGATGCGGCGCTCGCCGGCTGCGTGGCAGGCTGTGGCGCTGCGCCGCATTTCTTGCGAAAGCGGCTACCTGTTCCTTGAATTGTCTTTTCTCACCCGCAAACGACATCCACTCCTGAACGATCGTGCGGCGCAATCCCGTTTTTGCCATTTGGCACTCTCCTGTACACAGCTGCCGTCGCGGCAGCAGCCTCACGGATTCCGCGATGTCGAGTACGGCGGCGACCGTCGTTGCTTATGTCTGGCCCACGCCTGACACGTTTTTACGATGGCACAGGCGGCCGGGCCGCGAATGTAACCGCAGGAGGATGATGGCACGTTACGCGGCTTCGCGGACCGGGTTCATTTCGCGTCGCCGGGCTGAAACGGCGAAGCCGCATTCATTGACGGTTCCCCCCTCAATGACAAAGCCGCGCCTTTCCAACGAGAGGCGAAGGGTTTGGTTGGCCGTGGGCTTTTGGGGGTCAAACCAGACGACCAGCACACCGGCGGGACTCAAGAACTCCACCAGCCAATCAAGCGAGATCTCAAGGGTTTTGAACGTGCGCCGCCGCCAATCGACTAATGCTACGTCGTACTGGCCGGCCGGACGGCCACAGTTTGCCGTGGCTGCCGCGCGAACATAGCCACGGCGATGCAGCTCCAACATCACCTCGACGCTCTTGGAACCAGCAACGACGATTCGGTGCTGTTTCGAGCAACATGCAAGCGCGATCATCGGTTCGATGATTCGATCGCCTGCTGGAGTGGCACGAGAAGGAGTCATGACG
>DASVHS010000415.1:0-3018 GCA_036382495.1 Thermoanaerobaculia bacterium
CGCACGCCGCAACGCGCTGCGAGCTACGCGTTCGACAACGGAAATCTCGCCGACGCGCAGACCTGGTCCGATCAGGCCGTGAAAGCGAACGCGAACATCCAGACGCTTTATCTGAAGGCCCGCCTGCTCGCGAAACAGGGCAAGAAAGCGGACGCCATCCGCACCGGTGAGATGGCGATTTCGAAAGCCGAAGCGAAAGACACGGAGCTCGTCAGCGAGATTCGCAGCGACGTCGATAGCTGGAAGAAGTGAGTGTGGGTGCGGGCTTCAGCCCGCACACCGCGGGCTAAAGCCCGCGGCCACACAGAAGCAGACTTATCTCGCTGACACCAGGTTCACGAACAACCGATACGCTCCCGGCACGCCGGCCGGGAGCTGTCGGAACCACGCATAACCCGTGTAGATGAACACGCCTTTGCCGTAGCGCGTGTACAGCTCGCCGCCAGGATGTTCGGCCTCGCCGGGATCGTGCGACTCGAGCACGGTCTGATAGCGTGGATCCCAATCCGTTGTGAAGTACACGCCGCGCTCCTGCACCCATCCGTTGAAGTCGGCCTGCGTGATCTTGTTCGGCGTCGTGAAAATCGGATTGGCCGGATCGAGAATCTTCACCGGCGCTTCCTCGACCGTCACGCGCTCGTCCGTCACTTTGAATGGATACGGCCCCGGCGGATCGACGAGCAGCACCGGCAACGTCGGACGGTTGTACTCGACGACATACGTCCCGCCGTTCTGTACCCACGCCAGCAGCTTCGGATGCGCCGCACGCATCGCCTTGCGGACGTTATACGCGCGCACACCGGCGACGATCGCATCGAATCGCGTGAAGTCGGCCGTGTCGAGATCCTCATCGGTCAGCAACGTGACGTCGTAGCCGGCCTGCCGCAGTGAATCAGGGACCTCGTCACCCGATCCCATGATGTAGCCGATGCGCTGGCCGCGACGCGCGAGCGTCATCCGCACCAGTTTCGATCCGGCGTTGTTGAACACGCGCTGCGCAGGAATGTGCGGGTATTCGATGTTCGTGACCTGTTCGTCGAACTTGCGCGAACCGACGTCAACTCGAGCGCGGATCGCGGCAACGGTCTCGCCGGCGGCGGGCGTCACGACGAACTTCACGTCGGTCTCGTCGTTCCTGCTTTTGAACGACACCGGCACGCTCTCCGGCGTCACACTCCATCCATTCGGGACGACGAGCGACACACGACCGTCGATCGCGCCCGCGAAGTCGCGCACTTTCACCGCAACGCTCTTCGGCTTCGCATCGGGAAACAGATACACGTGCTCGTCGAGATTCGCCGTGACTTCAGGAACGACGTCGACGTTGCGAACCTGCTCGCCGCGCACGGCGTCGACCCATCGATAAACTGCGGGCACCGAGTAGATCAGCGCCTGCTGCATCGGTCCCGTCGCGAACGCGACCGTGATCGGAATCGCGGGCGGATTCTCGGCCCGTCCGATCATCGTCTGATCGTCGACGTTGAACATTCCCTTCGACGGCTCTTTGCGAAGCCAGTACGGTTGCGAGTACGGATAGTCGACCGGCATTTTGATCGTGATGTCGGTCTTGACCGGCTGATTGTTTTTCAGCGCCGCGTTCGGCGCCTTGCCCGGACTCGCGTACGGCGACGCGACGGTCGACAGCACGAAAGGAAAGTCCGATCGATTGACGACCGTGACGCTGACCGGGATCTCGCCTCCGGGAGTCACTGCCGAATCACTGGCGCTGACATCGATCGACAGTCCCGCGCATTGACGGATGACTTCGAGCAGCTCGCGCCGCTTCACATCGACCCACGGATTGGTCTTCGACGACCACGCGCCGTTCGCGCCGAGGCGGTCGAGCTCCTCCATCGCCTGCAGCAGAAGCGGAATCGTCTTTGATGGATTGTTGACGTCGAACGTTTCGTACGCCTTCTGCAGCAGCGCTCCGACTTTCTCGCCGCCGGGATAACGCGACCACGTCGTATTCACGCCCTCGAAGGCGTCGCTCTGCGCGGGGTCGCCGCCGGTCAGATGCAGATAGTTGATTTGCGATCCGCGACGTTCCGCTGCACCGAATCCCTGGCTTTTGTGCTGGCTGCGACTCTCGCCGGCGATCTCCGTGTATGAGCGGCCGAGCAGCGGGTTGTAGCCGCCGAGGTCGACGCGAACGTCGTTGGCGAGCTCCGGCGCGTTCGGGTCCTGCGGCCGGAACGAGAATCGGTTCCAGAAAATCCGCTTCGCCTGCCACGGCGTCACGTACTGAAGTTGTTCGGGGAAGCGCGATGGATCGGCCGCGGCGCGAAACGCTTCTTCCGCGAGGATCGCCGACGCCGTGTGTTGTCCGTGACCACCTTCCCCCGTCGTCGGGAACCGCGTCATGATCACGTCCGGCTGAAACTTGCGGATCACCCACACGACGTCGGACAGGATCTTGTCGCGATCCCAGAGCGTGAGCGTCTCCTGCGAGGACTTCGTGTAGCCGAAGTCGATCGCGCGCGAGAAGAACTGCTCCGCGCCGTCGATGCGCCGGGCCGCGAGCAGCTCCTGCGTCCGGATGACGCCGAGGAGCTCGCCTTTTTCGTCGCCGATGAGGTTCTGTCCGCCGTCGCCGCGAGTCAGCGACAGATAACCGGTGCGCACGAGACGGTCGTTGCTCAGCCACGCCAGCATGGCCGTGTTCTCGTCGTCGGGATGAGCGGCGACGTACAACGCGCTTCCGACGACGGTCAGTTTCTTCAGCGCCAGCAGCGTTTCGGCGGCCGTTCGCGCGAAGGCGGCGAACGGAATCAGCAGGAGGATGAACGCCACACGAAGAATTCGCATCGCCGCGACTATAGCGTGACGCGATATCATGGTGCGCACAACGTTCTGAAAAGGAGTCCGAGAGATGACAACGGTACCTTCTGGCACCCCGCAACGCGACTGGCTCACCACACTTCTCCTCTGCGTTTTCCTTGGCACCCTCGGAGTGCACCGCTTTTATACGGGTCACACCGGCACGGGTGTCGCGCAGTTGTTCACCGGCGGCGGATG
>DASVHS010000416.1:0-4227 GCA_036382495.1 Thermoanaerobaculia bacterium
AGTGTTCTTCGGCGACATCCCGCTGATGACGGACAACGGCACGTTCATCATCAACGACACCGAGCGCGTCATCGTCTCGCAGCTCCACCGCAGCCCCGGCGTGTTCTTCACCAAGGAATCGGCGCACACGTTCCTGTCGAAGATCATTCCGTACCGCGGCTCGTGGGTCGAGTTCGAGTACGACCAGAAAAACATCCTCTACGTCCGCATCGACCGCAAGCGCAAGTTCCTCGGAAGCGTGTTCCTGCGCGCACTCGGCCTAACGAGCGACGAGGAGATCCTTCGCCAGTTCTACACGCCGATCCGCGTGCACCTCGGAAAGAATGACGCGGAGCTGTCGTTCGATCGCCGCGTCCTCGATCAGGAAGAGGCGAAGGAACGTCACTCCGTCCGCGGCCGCCGCACGGTCCGCACCGTGTTCGCCGGCGTGAAGCTCGACCAGAAAATGGCCGACGCGCTCACGAAGAACAACACCGCCTCGATCAAGGTCGATTACTCGGCACTCGAGAAGGCCGTGTTCCTCGGCGACGTCGTCGATGTGAACACCGGTGAAGTGCTTTTCGAAGCGGCTGAAAGCGTTCCGGCCGACTGGGCCGAGACCGCTCGCGAGCACAAGATCGAAGAATTCGACGTCATCTTCCCCGAGTGGGATCTCGTCTCCGACATCCTGCTCAACACGGTCCGCAAGGACACGTCGAAGTCGTTCGAGCAGTCGATCATCGAGATCTACCGCCGCATGCGCCCGGGCGATCCTCCAACCCTGGAGTCTGCCAAGGCGTTGTTCGAAGGCATGTTCTTCGACGCGCGCAAGTACGACTTCTCACGCGTCGGCCGCTTCAAGTTCAACATCAAGCTCGACCTGCAGTCGCCGGTCACGCAGAAGACGATGTCCGCCGAAGACTTCTTCGTCGTCATCAACTACCTGCTCCGTCTCCGCAAAGACGTCGGCCGCGTCGACGACATCGACAACCTCGGCAACCGCAGAGTTAGAGCTGTAGGCGAGTTGCTCGAGAACCAGTTCCGCATCGGTTTGGTGCGCATGGAGCGCGCGATCAAAGAGAAGATGTCGGTTCACCAGGACATCGACTCGGCCATGCCGCACGACCTGATCAACTCCAAGCCCGTCATCGCGGCGATCAAGGAGTTCTTCGGTTCGTCGCAGCTGTCGCAGTTCATGGACCAGACGAATCCGCTCAGCGAAGTCACGCACAAGCGCCGCCTGTCCGCGTTGGGACCAGGTGGTCTTTCTCGTGAGCGCGCCGGATTCGAAGTCCGCGACGTTCATCCGACACACTACGGCCGCATCTGCCCGATCGAGACGCCGGAAGGTCCGAACATCGGCCTGATCTCGTCGCTGGCGTGCTATGCGCGCATCAACGAGTACGGATTCATCGAGAGCCCGTACAAGAAGGTTGCGGCCGGCCGCGTCCTCGATCACTACCGCGTCATGAAGACCGGCGATACGAGCTTCACGCTCAGCCAGATCGTCGAGAAGCGCGACCTCCAGAAGGAGAACGCGAAGATCGCGAAGGACAACGCCGGATCGACAAAGAAGAAGGGCCTGCTGCAGCCGGCGGAAGCCGAGCCGTACGCGTTCTATCTCTCGGCGTGGGACGAAGAGCGTTACACGATCGCGCAGGCGAACGTGATCATGGACGAAGAGGGCAACCTCACTCATGACCGCGTCATCGCGCGACAGTCGGGCGATTTCGTCTCCATCGAGAAGGAGAAGGTCGACTTCATCGACGTCTCTCCGAAGCAGCTCGTCTCCGTCGCCGCATCGCTCGTTCCGTTCCTCGAGAACGACGACGCGAACCGCGCACTCATGGGCGCGAACATGCAGCGTCAGTCCGTTCCTCTTCTCCGCACCGATTCGCCGCTCGTCGGCACGGGCATGGAGAACGTCGTTGCGCGCGACTCAGGAGCTGTGATCCTGTGCAAGCGCGGCGGCATCGTCGACCTCGTCGATTCGAACCGCATCATCGTTCGCGTCGAAGCGGAAGACCAGGAAACCGGCGAGACCAAAGAGTTCGGCGCCGACATCTATCAGCTCATCAAGTTCAAGCGCTCGAACCAGAACACCTGCATCACGCAGAAGCCGATCGTTCGCGAAGGGCAGCGGGTCCGCAAGGGCCAGGTCCTCGCCGACGGTCCCTGCACCGATGCCGGCGAGCTGGCTCTCGGCCGCAACATCCTCGTCGCCTTCATGCCGTGGCGCGGCAACAACTTCGAAGACGCGATCCTCGTGTCCGAGAAGCTCGTGAAGGATGACTACTACACCTCCATCCACATCGAGGAGTTCGAGATCGAATCGCGCGACACGAAGCTCGGTCCCGAAGAGATCACCCGCGACATCCCGAACGTCAGCGAGTCCGCTCTGCGCGACCTCGACGAGTCCGGCATCGTCCGCATCGGCGCGACGTGCAAACAGGGCGACATCCTCGTCGGCAAAGTCACCCCGAAGGGCGAGACGCAGCTCACTCCTGAAGAGAAGCTGCTCCGCGCCATCTTCGGTGAAAAGGCCGGCGACGTCCGCGACGCATCGCTCAAGACGCCTCCCGGGATCGAAGGCACGGTCGTCGACGTGAAGATCTTCTCGCGCAAGGGCGTGGAGAAGGACCTTCGCGCCAAGGCCATCGAAGAGGGCGAGATCGAACGGATGAACCGCAACATCCAGGACGAGATCCGCATCATCACCGACGCGCGCAACAAGCGCATCGCCGAAGTCCTCGGCGATCAGAAGCTGCAGCGCGACGTTGTCGACTTCAAGACGGGCGACGTGCTCGTGAAGAAGGGCGACGCCGTCGATCGCGACGTCATCAACCGCCTCTCCCGCCGCGAGCTCCTTGCTCTGCCGGTCGACGAAGAGGTGCGCGAGACAACCCGCATATTCGTGGAGCGCGCCGAGAATCGCGTGCGCGTCCTCGAGCAGAAGGCCGAAGAACGCCGCGAAGACCTGCAGAAGGGTGACGAGCTTCCGCCGGGCGTCATCAAGATGATCAAGGTCTACGTCGCCATGAAGCGCAAGCTGAGTGTCGGCGACAAGATGGCCGGACGTCACGGCAACAAGGGCGTCATCAGCCGCATCCTTCCGGAAGAGGACATGCCGTACCTCCCGGATGGTAGCCCTGTCGAGATCGTCCTCAACCCGCTCGGCGTTCCGTCGCGCATGAACGTCGGTCAGATTCTCGAGACGCACCTCGGCTGGGCCGCGCGCACACTCGGTCTCTACTTCTCGACGCCGGTGTTCGACGGCGCGATGGAGTCGGAGATCAAGGCGCAGCTCAAGGCCGCCGGTCTCCCCCACGACGGCAAGACGGACCTCTTCGACGGCATGACCGGCGAGAAGTTCGAGCAGCAGGTCACCGTCGGATTCATCTACATGCTCAAGCTGTCGCATCTGGTCGACGACAAGATTCACGCTCGTTCGATCGGACCGTACTCACTCATTACCCAGCAGCCCCTCGGCGGCAAGGCGCAGTTCGGCGGCCAGCGTTTCGGAGAGATGGAAGTGTGGGCTCTCGAAGCGTACGGCGCCGCGTACACGCTGCAGGAGTTGCTGACTTCGAAGTCGGACGACGTCGAAGGCCGAAGCAAAATCTATGAAGCAATCGTGAAGGGCGAGGTACCCGAGGTTCCGGGGTTGCCCGAGTCGTTCAATGTGTTGGTTCGCGAACTTCAGTCGCTCTGTCTGGACGTGGAGTTGATGAAGGAGTGATTCTGTGTCGGTGCCCGCCGCCACACAGAAGCAGAGAAATGACAATGGCAAGAAAGACGACGCAAGTCACGAAGCTCCCGAACGCCGGATGCATTGCATGCGGCGGCATGGGTTCGATTCGCATGACCGCGCACTTTGTCGGTGCCGATCAGGAGTTCGAATCGCCCTGCTGGGAGTGTTATGGCAAGCAGGTCGTCTTCAACTTCCCTTCACCTCGCAAAATGGATAACGCCTAAAAACGGAGGCGCAAATTGGAAAGTTTCAACGCACTGTTTACACCGGCAAAATCTCAGGCGATCAACGATTTCAACGCCATCAAGATCAGCCTCGCATCTCCGGAAAAGATCCGGTCGTGGTCGTACGGCGAAGTCACGAAGCCGGAGACGATCAACTACCGCACCTTCAAGCCGGAGCGCGATGGTCTGTTCTGCGCGAAGATCTTCGGCCCGATCACGGACTGGGAATGCCTCTGCGGCAAATACAAGCGCATGAAGCACCGCGGCGTCGTG
>DASVHS010000417.1:0-2883 GCA_036382495.1 Thermoanaerobaculia bacterium
CTGCTCACCGCCGGCCTGCTCATCTGCGTCCTCGGCCTTGTTTTCGGAATGGTCTTCTACACGCAGCTCAAGAAGCTTCCCGTGCACAAATCGATGCTCGAGATCTCCGAGCTGATTTACGAGACGTGCAAGACGTATCTCGTCACGCAGGGAAAATTCATCCTCCTGCTGGAAGTCTTCATCGGCGCGATCATGGTCGTGTACTTCGGCTTCCTGCGTCACTACGGCGCGACGCGCACCGTCGTGATCCTGATCTTCAGTCTGATCGGAATCGCGGGAAGCTACGGCGTGGCGTGGTTCGGCATCCGGATCAACACGTTCGCGAACTCGCGGACCGCGTTCGCGTCGCTGCAGGGCAAGCCGTTTCCGACGTACTCGATCCCGCTTCGGGCCGGCATGTCGATCGGCATGCTGCTGATCTCGATCGAGCTCGTGATCATGCTCTGCATCCTGCTGTTCGTCCCGCGCGACTACGCCGGGCCATGCTTCATCGGCTTCGCGATCGGTGAGTCACTCGCCGCGGCCGCGCTGCGTATCGCCGGAGGAATCTTCACGAAGATCGCGGACATCGGTTCGGACCTCATGAAGATCGTGTTCAACATCAAGGAAGACGACGCGCGCAACCCCGGCGTCATCGCCGATTGCACAGGCGACAACGCCGGCGACTCGGTCGGCCCGACCGCCGACGGATTCGAGACCTACGGCGTCACCGGCGTCGCACTCATCACGTTCATCCTTCTCGCGGTCAACGATGCGACCGTGCAGGCGCAGCTCCTCGTCTGGATCTTCGTCATGCGCGTGCTGATGATCATCACCGCCGCGGCGTCGTACTTCATCAACGAAGCCCGCGCTCGGGCCAAGTATCTCAACGTCGACAAGATGAACTTCGAAGCGCCGCTGACGTCGCTCGTGTGGCTGACGTCGATCATCTCCGTCGTCGTCACATTCGTCGCGTCGAAGGTGCTCATCCCCGTTCTGAACGGCGACACGACGATGTGGTGGAAGCTCTCGCTGATCATCACGTGCGGCACACTCGCCGGCGCGATCATCCCCGAGCTCGTCAAAGTGTTTACGTCGACGGAGTCGCGCCACGTGCGCGAAGTCGTGACCGCGTCGCGCGAAGGCGGCGCATCACTCAACATCCTCTCCGGTCTCATCGCTGGAAACTTCAGCGCGTACTGGATGGGAATCACGATCGCGTTCCTGATGGGAATCGCGTCGTGGATCAGCGGCTACTTTCCCGGCGGAATCATGATCGCTCCCGCCGTCTTCGCCTTCGGCCTCGTCGCCTTCGGCTTCCTGGGCATGGGTCCGGTGACGATCGCCGTCGACTCGTACGGTCCAGTCACAGACAACGCGCAGTCGGTCTTCGAGCTGTCGACGATCGAAACGCTTCCCGGCATTTCGGACGAGGTCAATCGTGACTTCGGATTCCGTCCGCAGTTCGAGCGAGGCAAGCAGTATCTCGAAGAGAACGACGGAGCCGGCAACACGTTCAAGGCCACGGCCAAGCCGGTGCTCATCGGCACGGCGGTCGTCGGCGCGACGACGATGATCTTCTCGATCATCGTGTTGCTGACGAACGGGTTGACCGTCGACATGGACAAGCTGTCGCTTCTCCATCCGCAGTTTCTCCTCGGACTGGTCATGGGTGGCTCGGTGATCTACTGGTTCACCGGTGCCTCGATGCAGGCCGTTTCGACGGGTGCCTACCGCGCCGTTGAATTCATCAAGGCCAACATGCATCTCGACAGCGGCGCGACCAGGGCGTCGGTCGAAGACTCGAAGAAAGTCGTCGAGATCTGCACGCAGTACGCGCAGAAGGGCATGTTCAACATCTTCCTGACCATCTTCTTCTCGACGCTCGCGTTCGCGTGCTTCGAGCCGTTCTTCTTCATCGGTTACCTGATCTCGATCGCGTTGTTCGGTCTCTACCAGGCCATCTTCATGGCCAACGCCGGCGGCGCGTGGGACAACGCGAAGAAGATCGTCGAAGTCGAATTGAAGGAAAAGGGCACGCCGCTGCATGCCGCGACGGTCGTCGGCGACACCGTCGGCGATCCGTTCAAGGACACGTCGTCGGTGGCCATGAACCCGGTCATCAAGTTCACGACTCTCTTCGGCCTTCTCGCCGTAGAGTTGGCGGTCGAAATGACGAAGGCAGGCCAGCATGCGCTGACGCAGATCCTGGCGGCCGTCTTCTTCCTCTTGTCGATGGTGTTCGTCTACCGGTCGTTCTACGGAATGCGCATCGGCGCGGCCGAGCCGGAACCACACGCTGTAAAGGCGTAATGCGATGAGCAGCCATGACGTCCGATTTCCGGGCGAGTCTGATTCCTATCGCGCGTCGCGTGATGAGTTGCTCGACGCGGAGATCGAACTGCGGCGACAGATCGAAGCGGTCGCAGCGAAACGTCGCCAGCTCCCGCTGGGCGGCGAAGTGCCTGAGGACTACGTATTCGATGCGCCGGACGGGCGGAAAGTGCGCCTGTCCGAGCTTTTCCGCGAGGGCAAGGACACGCTGATCATCTACAGCTTCATGTTCAGCCCGAAGATGGAGCAGCCCTGTCCGTTGTGAACGTCGATCCTCGACGGCCTGGAAGGCCAAGCGCAGCACGTCATGGATCGCGTCAACTTCGCGGTCGTCGCAAAGTCACCGATTGATCGGATCATGAAGTTCGCGCGCGGCCGCGAATGGCGTCATCTGCCGCTGCTGTCGTCCTCGCGAAATTCGTACAACGCCGACTATCACGCTGAGACCGCGGACGGCGACCAGCTACCTGGCGTCAACGTGGTCGTGACGCGCGACGGCCGCATTCACCACTTCTACAACACAGAAATGATTCACACCCGCCCCGACAAGGGAGAAGATCCGCGGCCCGT
>DASVHS010000418.1:0-2340 GCA_036382495.1 Thermoanaerobaculia bacterium
GCCGCCGCGATCATCGCCGCCGCGCGCGGCATGATCCGGTGACCTAGGTCGCAACCCGACCGAATCCGGACCATCGCGTCGGCCCAGCAACCCCTTGGCCGGTAGCAGGCTGCCTCGAAACGTTGACGCAGCTTGCCTTTAAGTCACTTCTATCGTCTATTGGAGGTCCCCCTTGGGTAAGCTGTCGCGGGCGATGTTACGGACCGCGGGGGGCGCCACAGAAATACGCGCGGTACTTCCTCGCGTCAGACTCCACTGAGACCGAAGAAATCGATGCGCAGTATTCGGAACAGATATCTGCTTTTCATTGACGCCGGACTTCTCGGCGCTGCGCCGTTCCTGGCCTACGCGATTCGTTTCGAGGGGTGGCATTGGACTGTTCCAGACCGCGCCACTGCGCTGATCTTCGCGGGGCTCGGCGTTCCGCTCAGCATTGCGGTATTCTGGGCCTTTGGCCTGTATCGAAGACTTTGGCGTTACGCCAGCATCGCTGAATTAGAGCTCATTTTCGCCGCTGCGGCGACGGCCGATATCGTTGGGTTCATCCTTGGGTTCTGGATATTGCCAGGCGCCGGCCTGACGGCGGCTCGCGTTCCATTGTCCGTCCTTTTTGCGACGTCTTTGTTGACGTTCGCCATCATCGGCACCCCTCGGCTTCTGATGCGGATCGCCGGGTGGCGTAGCCTCCGGCGAAAGTCGAAGGGTGAACGCAGAGTTCTCATCGCCGGGGCGGGTGCCGCGGGCGAGAGCATCGTTCGAGAGCTGCGCGCCAATCCGGAGCTCGAGATGGAGCCCGTCGGTTTCGTCGACGACGATTTGCAGAAGCAGGGCATGCGGCTCTCGAGTCTTCCGGTTCTCGGTCCGCTCAGCACGATCCCGGCTCTGATCGCCCGTCTCGGCGTCACGGACATTTTGATCGCGATGCCTCGAGCTCCGGGGCCGGTCGTCCGCGAAGTCGTTCGCGCGGCTTTCGACGCCGGGGTTCGCACGCAGATCGTTCCCGGTCTGTTCGAAATCCTGTCCGAGCGGGTCAGCGTGACGGCGATCCGGGAAGTCCAGATCGACGATCTTCTTCGCCGCGACGTGATTCAGACCGATCTCGCCGAAGTCGAGCGTCTTGCGTCGCGCAGAACCGTGCTCGTGACCGGCGCGGGCGGGTCGATCGGCGCCGAGCTGTGTCGACAGCTGGCCGAGCTGGGACCGGAACGCCTGGTTGTGCTGGGCCACGGCGAAAACCCGATCTTCGACATTACGGAAGAGCTCATCCGCCGCGGCGTGTCGTGCCAGGTCGTTCCCGTGATCGCCGACGTCCGCGACGCAAAGCGGCTGAATGACATCTTCGCGGAACATCGACCCTTCGCGGTGTTCCATGCGGCGGCCCACAAGCACGTCCCGCTGATGGAGAGCAACGTCGTCGAGGCGATCACGAACAACGTGTTGGGGACGAGAAACCTCGTCGAAGCCGCGGCAACCTACGGAACGCAGCACTTCGTCTGCATCTCGACGGACAAGGCGGTCCGCCCGACGAACGTCATGGGTGCGACCAAGCGCGTGGCCGAGTTCGTCGTTCACAATGCGGCGATTCGACTCGCCCGAAATTTCGTGTCGGTGCGGTTTGGAAACGTGCTGGGAAGCCAGGGCAGCGTCGTTCCGACCTTCGTGCGCCAGATCAAGTCGGGTGGACCTGTCACGGTCACGCATCCTGACATGCGTCGTTTCTTCATGACGATCCCGGAAGCCGTTCAGCTCGTGCTTCAGGCGGGATCGCTCGGCGTTGGCGGCGAGCTGTTCATGCTCGATATGGGTGAGCCGGTGCGGGTGCTCGATCTCGCTCGCGACATGATCCGACTCTCGGGACTGCAGGAAGGAATCGACATCAAGATCGAGTTCACCGGCGTGCGCCCGGGTGAAAAGCTCTACGAAGAGATGTTCTTCAGCCACGAAGTCGCCGAGACGACTGGACACCCGAAGATTCTTCGGGCAAAGAGCGGTCTCGAGCAATACTGCGGCGACGAAGCGATCGATGAGCTGATTCAGATGGCTCACAACGGCGCCGACGCCAAGGCACTCCGCGTCCTTCTCCGTCGGCTCGTGCCGGATTTCGCCGAGCGCATCGCGATCATGTCCGATGGTCGCGACGACAAGCATCCGAGAGTCTCCGGGTCGCGGGCTGCGTTGACCGATGCCGAAGTGTTCCTGACCGAAAAGAAACAGCGGCGCGCCTCGGGGCAGTTCAAGCCGATCGACTAAGGACCCAGCACCGACGCTCCGGGAAAAAACAGAGGGCCGCTCACTCGAGCGGCCCTCTTTTCCTGGAACAACGTCAGCGTCTGGCTGTAG
>DASVHS010000419.1:0-5275 GCA_036382495.1 Thermoanaerobaculia bacterium
ATGCGACGAGGGGAGTGTTCGCGTCGCGTGCGTGCAGCGTTCGCACGACGAAATCAAAGTCCGTCGTTTCGCCCGAGTGATAGAAGCGCGGCCTGTGATTCGGCAGCATCTGGTCGAGCCGGCGAGGATCGCGTGCGCAAGAGCGGAAGTTGATCGCGGTCGCCGCGAATCCGCGCTTCGCAATCAGCGACAGGATTCCCTGGATATAGACGGAGTGCGAGCTGCCTTCAAGGCCGTGCATGAGGATGAAGTGAGCGCGCTCGCCGCGAAGATGATCGAGGACGAGCACGTCGCCGTCCGGCGTTTCGATTTCCTCGCGCTCGAGCGTCACCATCCGCCGCCGCCGCACGAGACGGCCCCAGACGGTCTGCACATGTGGTCCACGCGCGAACCACGCCGGTGAGAAGTGACGCATTCGGTTAGATTGAATCATAAATGGCTGAGTCAGCTTGAGTTCTAGTTTTCAAAGATCCGGCTTGTCACTTATCTTGCAGGCGCGACTCTTATGTCTTGAAAGGAGTCGCTCATGCCCCGTTTCCTCTCCCGGTATCGCGAACCTCTGCTCATTGTCGGTGTCTCTTTTATTGCTGTCCTCTTTGTCGCCGTCTTCGTCAAAGCCGATCTCGTCAATCGCCTGCATCAGTCGATGCTCGACGCGCAGGTCAACGCCAACGGTCAGGCGATGATCTCGCAGGGAAGAAACATTTTCCGCGACGACACATTCGGTGACGAAGACTTCTGGAGCAACACGCTCAAGCTGAACCAGGCCATCGAAGGTGCGGCGAACGGCGGTGTCGGCGGCGGCGTTTCGCCGAAGACCGCTCTCGCCGTCGGCCTCAAGGTCGATGCCGAGGCGCTGCCGCAGTCGGTGATTCAGGGGATATTGAAGGGGCAGGTCAACCTCGACGACCCGAAGACCACGCTCGCGCTTCTGCAACTCAACGCGGTCGTCGGCGTCAAAGGACAATTCAATTCCGACGGATCGCTCAAAACGGTCGGCATCACTTGCGCGCTCTGTCACTCTACTGTCGACGACTCCTTCGCGCCCGGCATTGGTCTGCGCCGCGACGGCTGGCCGAATCGCGACCTGAACGTCGGGGCAATCATCGCGCTCTCGCCTGACCTCTCCGTCGTCGACAACCTCCTCGGCGTCGACGATGCGACGACGCGCACGGTGCTTGCCAGCTGGGGCCCGGGAAGAGTTGACGCGGAGCTGTTTCTGGACGGCAAAGCATTCCGTCCGGACGGTAAGACCGCCGCGACATTGATCCCTCCGGCATTCGGGCTCGCTGGGACCAATCTCCACACGTTCGAAGGATGGGGCTCGATCACGTACTGGAACGCGTTCGTCGCGAATCTCGAGATGCACGGCAAGGGCAACTTCTTCGATCCGCGGCTCGATGACGCGACGACGTTCCCGATCGCCGCGAAGAACCGTTTCGGTCACGTGCAGGTCGATGAGGATGAGGATCAGATCACTTCGAAGCTCGGCCCCCTGCACGATTACCAGCTCTCGCTTCCCGCTCCCACTCCGCCTTCCGGCAGCTTCGATCAAGTGGCGGCAAAACGCGGTGATGCGCTGTTCGGCGGCAAAGGTCGTTGCACATCGTGCCATGTCGAGCCACTCACAACGGAGCCCGGCTGGAACATGCACACGCCGCAGGAAGTGGGCGTCGATGACTTCCAGGCGAACCGGTCACCGGACAAGCGCTATCGCACGACGCCGTTGCACGGATTGTTCGCGCATTCGAAGGGCGGCTTCTATCACGACGGTCGTTTCGCGACGCTGCTCGACGTCGTCAACCACTACAACTCGTTCATGAGCCTCGGCCTCACGGATGCCGAGAAGAACGACATCGTCGAATACCTGAAGTCGTTGTGAGGGAGCTGACCATGCGAAAGACTTTCTTCTTAGCGCTCTGCACGTTCATCGCAATCGGTGCGCCGGCCGCGCAGTTCCACGATTTCTACGTCATTCCCGTTGCCGCGCACTCAGCCGGCGCGAACGGCACGTCGTGGCGCACGGACGTTTCGATTCAGAATATTCAGTCCACTCCCGTCACGGTCGAGTTTGCGATCGTCGAGTCGGGTGAGGGACTGCTCGACAACACGTTTCCGGTCGCGGTTGATGCGTCCGGCGCTTCGACAGTCACCGTTCCCGCGGGCGGCAGCGTGACGCTCACGGATGTCCTGAAGAATCACCGCGGGCGCGCCGAGACGACGGGCGCTCTGCTCGCCGGCGGCGACAAAGCGTTCGCTGTCACGAGCCGCACGTACAACGCGACGGCGAACGGCACGCTCGGCCAGACAGTCTCGGCGGCCGGCGACGTCGCGTCGGACGGAAGCACCGCGGCGTCGACGCTATTCATCCCCGGTCTCGTCCAGAACGCCTCGTTCCGCACGAACCTCGGACTGGTGATGTCGGCGGCGACAGTGCCGCTGACCGTGACCGTGACGATCAACGGCGCGAGCGGCAGCGCTCTCGGAACGCGCACGTTCAGTGTCGCTGCGGGCGTGACGACGCACGTGCAGTTCCCGGCGACGTCCGTCGCCGCGGCGCCGTTCGATACGGCGGGTGCGATTGTCCGCATCGCCGGCGGAACCGGGACAGTCGTCTCGTATGCCTCGGTCGTCGATAACGGGACCGGCGATGCGAGCTTCATCTCAGGCGGCGCGGCAAATGCCGGTGATGTGTCACCGCTGCTCGCGGCATTGAAGCGAACAGGGCAGTAATCGTGCATGATCGGCGGGCCAGTGCGTCCGCCGATCGTCCTCACGATCCTGCTTTCTGCCGGCACCGGGTTTGCGCAGAGCGCAAGCGACACGATCACCGTCACGGCCACGCGAACCGACACGCGAATCGGCGACACGCCGTCGAGCGTGGTGGTGCTCTCCGCGAAGACGCTTGCATCGACTGCGGCGCCGACGATCGACGACGCGTTGCGTCAGGTGCCCGGCTTCACACTGTTTCGACGGACGGGGAGCCGCGTCGCGAATCCAACATCGCAAGGCGTTTCGCTGCGCGGCATCGGCGCGAGCGGCGCCAGTCGCGCGCTCGTCGTCGACGACGGAATCCCGCTCAACGATCCCTTCGGCGGCTGGGTGTACTGGGGACGGATTCCGCGCGTCGCGCTCGAGCGCGTGGAAGTGTTGCGCGGCGGCGCCTCCGATCTTTACGGCAGCGCAGCGATGGGCGGCGTGATTCAATTCATCCGCAGGCGTTCCGACGTTCCAGCGATTGCCGTTGACGCCTCTGCAGGTTCGCAGGACACGGGCACGCTCTCGCTGTTCGGCGCGCTCGGACCGGGTCGTCTTGCAGTCGATCTTCTCGACACAGCGGGCTATGTGCTCGTCGATCGGTCGCAGCGAGGCCTCGTGGATCGCCGCGCCGACGCCTCGCACACGGCGGCCGATCTCACGATCGAGCACGATCACGGATTCGTGCGCGGATCGTTCTATTCGGAATCGCGCAACAACGGCACGCCGATGCAGACGAATGACACGACGATCCGCGAGATCGCTGCGGGTGCGAACGCGGGACCGTTCGTCGTGCGTGCGTGGGGGAGCGTCCAGGATTACGCGCAGACGTTCTCGGCGATCGCTGCCGATCGTAACAGCGAGCGCTTGACGATCGATCAGCGCGTACCGTCGCGGAGCGGCGGCGCAAGCGTGCAATGGTCGCGAGTCATCGGAACGCACAACGCGATCGTCGCCGGCGCGGACGGACAGGAGGTCAGCGGTGCGAGCAACGAACTGCAATTTGCCGCAAACGGCACGACGACTCGCGTCGAGGCGTCCGGCAGGCAACGAACCGGCGGAGCGTTCGTCGAAGACGTGCTGGCGTTGCGCGACGTCAGCGTTACCGCGGGTCTTCGCTTCGATGGATGGCGAAATTTCGACGCGCGTCGAAACGGCGTGGCACTGAATTCGCGCAGCGATTCCGCGACCAGTCCGCGCCTGGCGATTCTCTATCGACCATCGCAAGCGGTCGCGTTTACCGCATCCGCGTATCGCGGGTTCCGAGCGCCGACGCTCAACGAGCTGTATCGCAACTTCCGCGTCGGCAACGTGCTCACGCTCGCGAACGAATCGCTGGCTCCGGAGCGCATGACTGCATTCGAGCTTGGCGCGCGCATGCGTTTCGTGCGCGCAACATTGTTCTGGATGAATCTCGAAGACGTCGTTTCGAACCTGACGCTGTCGACGACGCCGTCGCTCATCACGAGACAGCGAGGGAACCTCGCCGCGAGCCGTTCGCGCGGACTGGAGCTGGAAGGCGACTGGCCGGTCTGGAAAAATATTCGCCTCTCATCCGGATACCTCTTCTGCGACTCCGTCGTCACTCAGGGCGATCTCACGGGTAAACGTCTGCCGCAAGTGGCGCGGAACAATGTCTCGGCGCAGCTCGCGTGGAGCGGGCAATCGACGATCGCCGTGCAGACGCGATGGTCGTCGATGCAGTTCGACGACGACGTCAATCAGTTCCCGCTGCGTGGTTACTTTGTCGCCGACGCGTATTTCGCGCACCCGATCGCAGCGGGCATCGATCTGACTCTGGCAGTCGAGAACATCTTCGACCGCCGCATCGAAGCCGGCGCCACCCCCGTCATCACCCTCGGCCAGCCGCGCTCGGTCCGCGCCGGCGTCCGCTTTGGACGTGAAAGACGTAGTAGTAAACCGAGGAGTTGACGACGGTCACGAATACCGCGATCGCGATCTCGACGCCGCGCGAAAGTCCGTTCGGGTAGATCACGCCGAAGAGGTGATGGGCGACGAAGCCATCGCCGTATCCCGACTGGCCGGCGCGGCGCAGCGCCAGGTTCTCCCATCGCGTCAGCGGACAATCCCATTGCGCGATCTCGATGAGCGCGCCCCAGATCGCCGCCGGCAGCTGAAGGTACATCACCCACCGCCATCGCAGGACGAGCAGCGCCCCGATCGCGACAAAGATGATGAACGCGAAGTGGAGGATGGCTAACGATGTCGCGGTTGCGTGAAAAAACATTTTGAGTCGCTTCTGTGTGGGCGCGGGCTTCAGCCCGCGCTGTGCCGGCTGAAGCCGGCACCCACACTTCTATAATGCGCCGTTCCATGAGACGCCTCATCGCCTCACTCCTCATCTTCTCCGCTTGCGCGACAGCTCCAGTCGTCCACCCTCCCGTCCATGTCGTCATCGTCGGCACGACGGACGTTCACGGCTGGTTCAATGGGCACACGACGAAGGGCATGTCGTACGGTGGCGTCGCGCTGTTCGCCAGTTACGTGAGCGCGTTGC